>JAJYJL010000253.1:0-574 GCA_021789565.1 Acidobacteriota bacterium | reverse complement strand
GGACATGGTTCAAACTCCATTCCTATGCGGACTTTTCAACCAAGCCTGGTGTTGCCGGCAAATCAAACTACTTAATCTTGCGTCGAAAAGATTGTCTAAGCCGGTCCAAGCCGGGTGGAATATTGCAATAAAAGCATTGCTGGATTACTCTTCAAAATCGTAAAAAGAAATACAATAGGGTAACGAGTTCCGATTCTCTGCAAAATTTTGGGGCTCGCCGGAAGGCATAATCCGCCGGCCGTATTCATCTTAAAGTATATCCATGAGCCTTCGCCATCGTCCCAAGCGTTTCACCAATGCCCGTGCCACCAATTTCTACTATTCTTTTGTTTTTCTGCCTCCGGAAAAACGCGAAGCAATCGAGGCCGTTTACGCTTTTGCGCGGCGTAGCGATGACGTGGCCGACAGCGATCTTCCTGCGGAAGAAGCCCGACGGCAACTGGAACTTTGCCGGCGGGACCTGGACCGCTGTTATCAGGCGGGCGGCCTTCCTGCTCCGGACTTGGCCCCTGAACTGGCCGCGCTCGCCCGGGCGGTCCACCGTTTCCAGATTCCCCGGGAACATTTCGAAGAG
>JAJYJL010000252.1 GCA_021789565.1 Acidobacteriota bacterium | reverse complement strand
GACGCACGCATTGACCGGGGCGCTGCAATGAGACAGTTGTCCCGAAAGGCGATCGATACGCTCGATGTTCATGCTATGGGCCGAAATGGTCGCGCTCACCTGGGCAAGCTGTGAAGCAGTAATAGCGCGGCCCAGCAGCGTGACGATGAAGTGGCGCTGCCCCAGCGCATGCAGCCAATGCTGCAAAGCCTCTCGTGGAATGGAGCGAAACCGAGCTTGCAGTTCCAGTTCGGTGGCGCGGGCCTGCAGCGCGCCTTTTAACGGTGTAAAGTCCTCGCCAGCCGGCAATTCAATCAGGATTCCAAGCGCAAGATGCTCGTGAACAACCGCTTGGCCGATATCGAGAATCGCTACGTTATAGGTCGCCAGGATGCCCGTCAATTGTGCGGTAAGACCTGGTTTGTCAGGTCCGGAAAAGTGCAGGAGTATGGCTTTGCTTCTTGCCGCGATGGTCATGCCTGACTCTCACTATACCGGAGTGAGGGGGCCCGCCTCATGCGGATCAAGGCCGCTGCGTTCGTCGCAGTCGTGAGCGAACGCTGCGGTCGCTATTTCAAGGGAGTGGCTTGCTGGGAATGCCGCAAAGCCGCCTGCGCGAGCAAGCGAGCCACTTCGTGCACATTTGGTTCAAGAAGCATATTGAGGTGATTCGCAGGAACATCGCAGATATCGAGCTTGCCAAGAATAAGCTTTCCCCATCCGAGCGTGGGATCTTCAATTTCGCTCAAGCTCGTGACACCTTCATACCCACGATTTGCGGCTCGAAGGAGCATGATGCTACCTGAGTACGGCTTGAACTCATGGTGGGCAATCGCCCTCACATGCGCATCTTCGATCTGGGCATAGCGCAAATTGGCAGGCGCCTTGCCGTTTTTGTGGTTATGGCGTGAGGCCATCAGCAACTGCGCCTGATGCACGATCTTCCTGGTCAAGTACTTCCGCTTTAGCCGCGCCTTGCGCAGAAGGTACATCGATCCGTCGCGGCGCAGATTGTCAAACAGCGCCGATACCTGGTCCCGAACGCCCAAACGCTTCGAGCTACCTGGGACAGATGCGTCCATTACCGCAACGAGAGTGGGCTCGACGCCCTGCGCAACCAGCTCGCGCGCCATCTCGACAGCCACAAGCCCGCCATAGGAAAGCCCCCCGATCAGATACGGACCGTTCGGAAGCATTGCTCGCATTTCTTTGACGTAGGCGGCAGCCATCTCTGTGAGGGTAACTGCGGGCCCTCCTTGATGAACGCTGAGATAAGGGCGGAAAGCGTAGACGGGCTGATCATTGCCGAGAGCACTGGCGAGAGGCTGATAGAAGAGCACTTCTCCACCCACGGCATGTACAAAGAACATGGGGACACGATTGCCACTTGGCTGAATCGGAACCAGATAAGACCATTTGGAGGGCTCAGTCCTGCTGGCGGCCAAAGCAGTGGTGACCGGCGTGGCTGAATTTGGAACTAGTTCTGCAAGTTGGCGCACTGTGCGGGCCTGAAACAGGGTGGCCAATTCCAAGTCGACCTTGAAGCGATTCTTCATCTTGGCAAAAAGCCGGATGCCGACGAGTGAGTGGCCGCCAAGGGAAAAGAAGTCGTCATCCGGGCCGACCTTTTCAACGCCGAGGAGTTCTTCAAACCAGCCTGCAATCGTGTCCTCAACAGAGGAATCCGCTGCCGGCTCCCGCGTTGAAGCAGCCGTCGCGGGTGAACTGTTTGCCTTTTCGATCTCCACTGGCTGAGCTGTCACAACCAGGTTTACGGGGGCATCGCACTGGAGGATGCGCGTCAGTATCTCCACACCGTCTGCAGCGCGGATACCGATGATCGGCGTCGCATCAAATAACTCCGCGGCGCGGCGAGTGTCGCCTGACTGAACCCAATTCGAATCCCACACTGCCTTTGAGGCCTCTTCAATGCGCCGCATGGCAAAGCCTTCAATGTCGGCGACGGTCTCTCCGGTTTGGTCGTATACAGTGATGTCGAATCGTTCGAACTCGCCGTGCACGATATTGTCCGAGTGGGGCCGAATATGGCTGAACACTCGAGGTGGAAGCGGACGAAAGAGCCGAATTTTCTTATAGGAGACTGGAAAGTAGAGTTCATTCGACCCCTGATATTGTTCTGTCAGGTAGAGCGCACATCCAGTCACCATATCCATCAACGCAGGGTGCAGATGAAGCGTTGACGTTTCCGCCGCAAAGGCTGGATCCAATTCAAGCTCCGCCCATCCTTCCCCGTCTCCAATCCCAATGGACTTGAGCGAGCGCCAGCGGGCGCCGAAGGTAAAGTAGCGCTCCTGCTCGGTCCGGTGCTGTTCGTCAAATGTGATCTGGCGCCGGCCGCAGCGAGCAGCGATGGCCTGTATATCTGCGCGAAGGTGCTCGGGTGGCCTACCAGCAGCAATTCTGCCCGTGCAATGCTCTCTCCATGCTTCTCCACTCGCCACCACCGAAAAGTCAAAGGAAACCTGGGAGGCAAGGCCGACTTCGGAGCGCTTCAACTGTACACGCACTTCCCTGCTCTGATCTTTGTCAAAGGTGAGTGGCGCAAGAAAGTAGACATCCTGCAACTCGACAGGAAGCTCGATTGAACCCCTGGCGAAGGCTCCCGTCACCAGTTCAAGATATCCGGTGCCCGGCACAAGACAACGCCCTGATTTGAAGGCATGCTCAGCCACCACCCAGTTCTTCGCTCGAGACATCTCAGATGCAAACACAATGGCTTGCGGCGTATCCAGCAAGCGGCGTTCAAGCCATGGATGAGGCGAGACTGATCGCGCACCCATCCCTCCATCAATCCAAGCGCCCCAGTTGATTGCCGTGACCACGCCGCGTCGACTTGCTGCAAATGCATCGAGAAAAGCATTCGCAGCGGCGTAGTCGATTTGTCCGGCAGGAGGAAGGATCGCGCTGATGGAAGAGAAGAGAACCAAGCAATCCAGGTCCTCTGTCCGCAACGCATCCTCCAGCACGAGCGTTCCTCGCACCTTGGGATCAAGGACGCGAAGAGCGGACTCTTTGGACTTCAGCATCAACGGGCCGTCGTCCAAGACTCCTGCAGCATGAAAGACGCCATCAATCTTTCCAAAGCGTGTTTTCGCCTCGGCCACAACGCGTCGCATCTCGGTTGGGTTCAAGACGTCGGCTGTCTCCAGGAGCAATCCACCGGCAGCCTTCCGAATCGAAATCAGTCTGCGGATTCGATCCTTTTCCTGCTCAAATAAAGCAGGGTCGTCCAATGACTCTTGCCATTGCGTCTCTGCGACCACCCCTGCTCTTCCGACCAGGATCAAGCGCGCTGCAAATGTGCGAGCCAAGTGCTCTGCCAGAGCCAGTCCAAGCGCCCCAAACCCGCCAGTGATCAGGTAAACACCGTTGTGACGTAATTTCCTTCGTTCCGTTCTGGTAGCTAAATTGAAAGGTTCAAGGGCCTCCGCGAATCGCTCGCCATTGCGATAAACTGCATTTCGTTTGTCCTCGACCAATGCCTCGGCGATCAGCAATCGCGCGGCCTGGGCCGCATCTCGATCCTCATGCCCCAAATCGATGGCGCGACAAGTGATTGAGGGAATTTCCCTGGTCACAACGCGCGCCGGGCCCATCAAGACGGCTCGCTCAGGATGATGGATTGCCTCGCCCCCTACCTGCTGCAAGCGATTCGAGACCAGCAAGATTTCGAGATCAGGAATGTCGCGATTCGCAAAGGCCTGCGCCAGAAAGAGTGGCGTGAAAAAGCTGCGGTCAAGCAACTCTTCTGTCGTCACTCGGTCACTTTCGAGCAGGATCGACCACAGGTAGAGGATTCGACACTTTTCAAACCCTGCATCGACCAAGTGATCCACCAGGCGGACAGAGTCCTCGCGGGAGCCAGGAGCCATTGTGAAATGGGCTTGCTTCGTCGAACGGAAGCCCTTCCCTATGTCAACCGTTGCAACGCGATGTCCCGCAGCAGTAAGTTGCTTCGCGACCTCATCGCTAATCTTGAGGGAGTCCCGGAAAATCACCCACGAGCCGCGTTGTGACGACTCCGCTGCGGTTGGGGGCGCCAACTTCCAGGAGGATTGATAGGTCCACAGTGAACCTTCCTTTTGGGCTGGCCTTTCAGAGGCAGGAGCAGGAGACTCGAAACGAGGATCGGGCTCAATCCAGAATTTTTGATGCTCAAAAGGATAGGTTGGCAATGGAACCCGTTGAACTGAGTCAGGTGCATGCATCGCACGCCAGTCCAAGGTGGCACCAATTGCCCATATTTGTCCGGCCGTATGGAGTGCGCAGCGAAGACTCGACATCTTTTCGCGCGGGTGCGGCAGAGTCTGAAATGCCTTTGCCCCGGCGCCACCCATCTGCCGCGCATGCGATGTCAAGACGTTGCCAGGACCAGCTTCGATGAGAAGTTGGTCAGGCGTCTTCAGCAACTCCGCAAGACAATCAGAGAAACGCACAGTGCTGCGAATGTGGCGTGCCCAGTAGGCTGGGTCAGTCGCTTCTTCCGACTTGATCCAGGATCCAGTGACATTGGACAGATAGGGAATTGCCGGTGACTTCAGAGCGGTGCGACGCACCTCGGCCTCAAATGGAGCAAGCACCGGGTCCATCATGGCGGAATGAAAAGCATGTGAGGTCAACAGGCGCCGACACTCCACCCCACGGGCCGTCATCTCCGATTCGAAGGCGGCAATTTCATCCGAAGGACCGGAAACGACGCACGTATTTGGATTATTGATGGCCGCGACTGTAACCGTACCTGCTAACTCAACCTCACTTGCTGGAAGTTGGATCGCCAGCATGGCACCGGGGGGAAGATCGAAAATCATCCGCCCGCGCAGCGCAACCAATCGCAATGCGTCTTCCAGAGAGAAGACGCCGGCAAGGCTCGCCGCGACGTACTCACCGATGCTGTGACCGACCATGGCAGAGGGCTGAATGCCGAGATTCTTCCACCAGCAAGCCGCAGCGTATTCCACCGCAAACAATGCAGGCTGCGTCAGCCAAGTTTCCTGAAGTCTTTGTGCTGCGGCTTCGCGCTGGTTTTCGGCTGGGTAAATTACATCCACAAGGTCGATACCGAGATATGGACGCAGAACCTCAGCGCATCTGCGAAGCGCATTCCTGAAGACCGGCTCGTGCCGATCATGGTCCAAACCCATTTCAACGTATTGCGAGCCCTGCCCCGGAAACAGGAAGGCGACCGCGGGTGAAGTTCGGTTCGCAGTTCCGGATATCGGTGCCTTGGAAACCGGCCCGGGTGTAACTGCATATCCCTCAGAACCCGCCTCAACGACGCAAGCACGACGATGCGAAAAGGCCTGCCGCCCGATTTGGCAAGTCCAAGCGATGTCAGCCAGATGCAAGTCTGGATGTTCATGAATATGTGCGCTGAGTCGAGTCCATGCCTGATCCGCAGCAACTTGGGACTTGCCGGATGTCATCACCAATTCATAAGGCTTGCTCGTCCGCTGCAAGCGCCGTTCCGGCGCTTCTTCAAGGACAAGATGCGCATTGGTGCCGCCAATGCCGAGGGCGGTCACGCCCGCTCGGCGGGGCTTGTCTTTACGGTCCCATGGCGTCAACTGACTCGCTATAAGAAAGGGACTCGCGTCGAGTTCGATATGCGGATTGATGGATTTGAAATGGAGAGTAGGAGGAATCTCAGCGTGCTCCAAGGCGAGCGCAGCCTTCATTAATCCGCCCACCCCTGCGGCTGCATCCAAATGGCCGAGATTCGATTTGAGAGATCCGAGCGCGCAGAATCGGGAACGTTGGGTCGTCCTGCGAAACGCCTGGGTCAGCGCCCGCACTTCGATCGGATCGCCCACCTTCGTCCCGGTACCATGAGCCTCGACGTAGTCAATATCGTCTGCAGAGACTCCAGAGAAATCGAGGGCTTCAGCGATGACCTCTGCCTGACCATCGACGCTGGGTGCAAGGTAGCCGACTTTGCGGCCGCCGTCGTTATTGATTGCGGACCCTAGAATTACGGCGCGAATATGATCGCGGTCTTGAATCGCATCTTCCAGGCGCCTTAATACGACGATTCCCAGTCCGCTGGCGAAGACGGTTCCGCTGGAGGAGACGTCAAATGCCCGGCAATGTCCATCGCGCGAAAGGATCTCGCCTTCGCGGTATAGATAGCCCAGGCCGTGCGGCACCTCAATCGTGACGCCACCCGCCAGCGCCATATCGCATTCAAAGTTCAGCAAGCTCTGGCACGCCAGATGCACCGCGACGAGCGATGTTGAACATGCGGTTTGCACGTTGATGCTCGGTCCGCGCAGATCCAACTGATAGGAGACACGTGTCGCCAGCACATCCTTGTCGTTGCCAGTCTGCTTGAGCTGGAAGAGTCCGGCAGACTCGACAAGCCGGCGATTTGCCAGGAGGTTGTGAATCAGGTAGCTATTCAGTCCGGACCCGGCGAAGACTCCAATCGAGCCAGGAAATCGCTGGGGTGGGCACGCCGCGTCCTCCAGCGCCTCCCATGCGCACTCGAGGAAATGCCGGTGTTGCGGATCCATGATGGCCGCATCCCGAGGGCTGAAGCCAAAGAATGACGCATCGAAGAGAGCGACGTCATCCAAGATGGCTGCGCGCTTGACGTAATTAGCCAGAGACACTTCTTCAGGTGTCGCTCCGGCTTGCAGCAACTCTTCATCAGTCAAATCGCGAATCGATTCAACACCATTCCGAAGGTTGCGCCAGAACTCTTCGACATTGCGCGCACCGGGAAAACGCCCGGCCATACCAACAATGGCGATCGCGGAGGATTTCATGGAATCTCTCTAGCGTTGGCGAGCCAGCCGACGACGCTGCGCTCGATCTGAACTTCCCTCATTCACGGCAGCCCCTTCCAGATGCGCGGCGAGCGCGTTGATCGTGGGAAACTGAAACAAATCGACAAGTGAAATCTCCCGACTTAGCTCCTCCTGCAGTCTGGAATGGACCTCTGCAACCGTCAATGAGTGTGCGCCAAGGTCGAAGAAATTCTCATCGTAAGAAAATGCGCCGACGCCGAGCGCATCCTGCCAGGTGCGTGCGACCAATTCAGCCAGTTCATGGCGCGGCTCTGTCGAATGCCCGGCGTGATCAACCGTAGCCGCCTGCGGCGGCGGCATGTTCAGCAAAGCTTTACGGTCAATTTTTCCATTGTCCGTCATTGGAAGGCGCGGCAAAAGCACGATGGCGGACGGGACCATGAATTCCGGAAGACGCTCAGCGAGCGCAGTTCGAAGGCTGGCCCCATGGACTTGCACCGATGCCTCGGGAACGACATACGCAACGAGGCGCGGATCGCCTTCCCGGTCTTCGCGCAGAACGATAACAGCCTGACGGATTCCGGACATCTGCTCCAGCACCGCCTCTATCTCACCGGGCTCAATGCGGTGCCCGCGCAATTTGATCTGGTAATCATTCCTTCCGAGGAAGTCCAAGCCCCCATCCGGGCGAAACCTTGCCAGGTCTCCCGTGCGGTACACACGACGCCCTTCGCAAACGGGCGGGTTGAGAAATCGTTCCGCTGTCAACTCCGGCTGGTTTAGATATCCCCGCGCAACTCCATCTCCACCAATGAACAGTTCACCAGGCTCTCCATGCGGAACCGGCTGCAATGCAGCGTCCAAGAGATAGACCTGAGTGTTTGCAATCGGTGTTCCGATTGAAACAGTGGTTCCGGACTCTTCCACGCGGCCGCAGGTTGACCATACGGTTGTCTCTGTCGGGCCATACATGTTGAGAATCTCGCTGTGAAAGACCCGACGCAGCACTCGAATCAGGGAAGAAGGGACCGCTTCGCCACCGAGAAGCATCTTACTGAGCCCTCCAAGAGAGGCGAAAGCTCGCGTATCCAATATCATCAGCCTCGCGAGGGACGGTGTCATCTGCAGATGTGTGACACCGTGAAGCTGGATCTCATCTGCAACCCCGGACCAACCATCTTCACCATGCAGAACGACGGTAAAGCCACGGGTCAGCGTCCACAAGAGCTCCAGAACTGAAATGTCGAACGAGATGCTGGTAACCGCGAGCCAAACACCGGGTGATGTGCCCAGAATCTGGTCCATCGCGGCAAAGAAGTTCAGCACATTGCGATGCTCGATCATGACACCTTTGGGCTTGCCGGTGGAGCCCGACGTATAGGTGACATAGGCCAGATCCGTGGAAGAGCCCCTCGCATCCATCGATTCAAGCTGCCCGCGGGGTTCATCTGCCAGGACCACGGCCGGGCCGCTCGGCAGACTCGGGAGTTGGTCTTGCGTGTGAGACGTGGCGAGCAAGACTTTCATGGCGGAGTCTTCGATGATCCACGCGAGGCGATCCTGCGGGTAGGAGGGGTCGAGTGGTACATAGGCGCCGCCCGCTTTCAGGATGCCCAGCATGGCTACCATGAGATCGATATTCCGCTCCACAGCAAGTCCCACCAACGAACCTGGGCCTACTCCCTGCTGCTTCAAGCATGCCGCCAGCACCCCCGAACGGGCATCCAGATCCCGATAGCAGAGGCTGGTCGTACCGGCCACGACTGCGACCGCATCCGGAGTCCGCGCAGCCTGTTGAATGAAGGCTTCGGCCACTGTGGTATCGCGCGGATAGTCGACTACCTGGCCGTATCGCTCATGCTCCGCAACGGCTGACATAGTAGTCCTCCAGGAACAAATCTTCGATACCGGTGCCGAGGAACGTCTCAATGGCTTCTTCCGGCGTATTCACGATGGGCTGTCCTTTAACG
>JAJYJL010000251.1 GCA_021789565.1 Acidobacteriota bacterium | reverse complement strand
TCCCACAATGAAGATTTAACCCGTTCCCGAATTGGCGCATTCCGGCCAGACTGAAAGGAGGGAGCTTATGCAAACCCCAGCGCAGTTCTTAAAACGCTACCTGGTTGCGAGTGATTTCGACCAGACGCTCAGCTTTCATGATTCCGGTTTTGTCCTGAGCGAGATGGTAGGCATTCCCGGAAAAGAATTTGAACGCAAGATCGCTATCCTCTCGGTGCAGAACTTTGTCCAGCAGGGCGCTGAACTTTCTTATCTGTTGCTGCACGATCCTGACCTGCACACCCGGGTACGGAAAGAACACCTGGTCCAGGCAGGCAAAAACATCCGGATGAAGAGGAACATCCAGCAACTGCGGGATTTGCTGGCGGGAGCCATCGAGGGTTACGCGTTCGACTTTCACGTGCTATCCGCCGCACCGCAGGAAGTGGTGGAGTCGGCGCTCGAGGGCCTTATCCCACGAGACCACATCCACGGCACTCAGTTGCGTTACGATAATTCCGGCCACGTGGAGGGCATTATTCGAGTCAATGCAGGCTATGGAAAAGTCACCACGCTCGATGATCTGCAATCCCTGTTGCAGATTGGCGCCGACCGCGTCGTCTACGTGGGTGACGGCAGCTCCGACGTCCACGTCATGCTGCACGTGAACCAGCGGGAAGGGTTTACGGTGGCGGTTTCTGAAGCTCGCAACATCGCCCAGATTGCCAGGAGAACCGTCCTGAGCGACGACGCTCTGAGCGTGCTGGTGCCGATCCTGGAAGAAATTGCCGGCTGGAACCGGCCGCGCATTCGCAGCTTCTTTGAGGAACAGGGCCTGCTGATCCAGGGATGGGACAAAGTTCAGGCCGACTGGCTTACCTTTCAACCTTCCGATCAGCCAACCGGCCGGGCAGGCGCATGATGTTGACACGCCGTCCGATGCGCTACTGACGGCCACCGGCAAGCGTCGGGTTCGGATCGGTCGGGACTGCATCCATGGCAATAAACTTTGTTGCCGATACGATGTAAAGGATCAGCGCCCCCGAATTGAGCGTCACTCTTCCGTTCGACGCCACGGAGTAAGTATCCGTGGTTGTCTGGCCGGGCAGCAACACGCCCGACTGGTTCTCGTCGCTGGTCGCGGAGAGGTTTCCGGCGCCGTCAAACGTCATGACGCCGGTGCTCAGCGTGGCGGGGAGAATTCCCTTGGGAGGTTGCACCGGCGCCGCCGCGAAAGCCTGGTGGCCGAAAAAGCCGGTGAAGTTCAATGAGGAATTCGCGAATGGGCCGGCGGATTGCGCCTGGAACGTTCCTGCCGTGACGCCGCTGTCCGCTCCCACAAGGAATGCCTGATTTGCGGAAACCAGATAGCCAACCAGAGACGGTATGCCACTCGGAGGCGTCAAAGTAAAACGTCCCGTAGTTGAATCCACCGGGCCGTATGTCCCGGACCCGGATACGGTTGACAGCGTCCCGGCAGCGTTCATGTCCATGGAAAAACCGGCGTTTCCGGTCCCGTCGAAGGTGACGACGCCCAAGGCTGTCTGCGACCCGCCACTTGTGGATGTCGCGGCCGCGTCAACGCTCATTACCACCGCGCCGCTGAGCGAGCCGGATGAGAAAGGCCCGCCTGTCTGGGAATCGATTTCACCCGTGACCAGCCCCGATGTTGATGCGCTGTCCGTGCTGAGCGCCAGCAATCTGCCTGCGGACACAATGTAGAAAACATAGTCCGCGGGAGCAGGTGAAATGCCGCCAATCGTCGCCGTGCATCGCCCAGTTGTTGTATCAACGGTGTAAGTGCTGGTACCGGCGATGGCAGCCGCAGCCGTGGGCGTGCTGTCGTCGTCCGCGTCAAATTGCCCGCCTGTAATGTCTCCGGCGCCGTCGGCTGTGAACTCGCCCGCCGCCGCCAACCGGCCTCCGCCCATGTCCGCTCCAGTGAATCCAAAGGAGTAATTTCCGGTTATCGCCCCTTTATAAAATGCGGCACTGCTCTGTAATTCAATGACGCCGCTCATGAAGTAACCGCTGGAATCGAATTCGAGAATGGCGCCTTTTTCCGCGGTGCCCGTGCTGCCTCCGCTGAGGCTCCCCATGGCGATGGCCATGGTGTAGCTGGCGCCGAGCGAATCGGTAAAGCTGATCGTGCCCCGGCTGTCGGTGTTTAATGTGTACTTGCCCGCAAAGGTCAGCCCGGGCGGGGGAGCCAGTCCTTCAAGGTTCAGGTCTTCAACGCCGCTCGTGATATTTCCGGCCCCGTCGGCCACCAGGCTTCCTGCCATAGCGACACGGTTTCCACTGCTGTTGTAACCGCTCAGCAGAAAAGCGTAGCGGCCGCTTAGTTCTGTATTGCCGGCGCCCGATGGGTTGATGGTGATGCTGAGCGACTGCGTAGCTGTCTGCGCCGGCACGCTTGAATCCGTGACCATCACTGTAAAGCCATAGGTCCCCGCCGCCGTGGGCGCACCGGAAATGACACCCGTGCCCGAGTCAAGTGATAAGCCGCCCGGCAGGGCGCCGGAGCCGCTGGCGAGGCTCCAGGACAGGGGCAGCGTTCCATACTGCTGCTCAAGCGTTGCGCCGTAATTCACGCTCACCGTGCCGTTGGGCAGTGAGGTCGTTGAAATGAGCATGGCCGGCTCGATGCTGATGCTGAGCGACTGCGTGGCTTTTTGCGGTGCGGGCGTGGAAGAGTCGGTGACTTGAACAGTAAAGGTGTAATTATTTGAGGTAGTGGGCGTTCCGGAAATCACTCCTGTGCCGGCGTTGAGCGAAACGCCCTGGGGCAGGTTTCCGGATGCGATCGACCACGAATAAGAGCCCGTTCCGCCGCTTGCCTGCAGCGTCGCGCTGTATGGCACACCCACCGACCCGCCGGACAGCAACGCCGTCGTAACAATCAACGGATTTGTAACGATAAGGCTGAGGGACCTGGTGACCGACGCCGGAGTGGGAGCCGAATCGGTGACCTCTACGGTAAAACTGAAGGTGCCGGCGCTGGCAGGCTGCCCGGAAATGGCTCCTGTGGCGGAGTTGAGCGACAGGCCGCCAGGCAGGCTGCCCGCTGCGATTTTCCAGGAAAGCGAGCCTGTGCCTCCGCTTGCCTGGAGCGCCGTGCTGTAGGAGGCTCCCATGATGGCATCCGGCAGCGACGCAGTGGTAATGGCGAGCAGCGGATTCACGTTCACCGTTGCCGAGGCATAAGCGCTGCTCTTGTATACGGAAGTGGCCGTGACGGTTGCCGTCAAGGCCGAAGAAATGCTGGCGGGAGCGTCGTATGTTGCAGAAACCGTGGAAGTACTGGTCAATATTCCGCAGGCGCCGCCGCTGCAACTGCTGCCGGAAACAGCCCAGCTTACGCCCTGGTTGCTGGAATCGTTGGCGACCGCGGCCGTGAAATTTAAGGTCTGCCCAGCGTCAATAGTCTGTTGGGAACCGGGAGAGATAGTTACCGAGACCGATGGGCTTGCAGGGCTGGTTGTCACGGCGGAAGTCGATCCTCCCCCGCAAGCTGCCAAAAGAAACACTCCGGCGACAACGATCCCTATGGCACACTTCACAGTAACTTGCTATCCCCTCCAGAATAGGCAAGCCGTCCGTTCGATCGCTGAATTTGTGCCGGTAGAATACATTTACCAGCGACATACTGTCAATAAAAATATAACGGTCTACATCTAACTTAACTGAGAAGTAATCGGGCGCAAGGTTTTGAAGGATGGCCTTCGGCAGAAAACCCGTACTCTTACCGGGGATATGATGCTTCGGAAATTTGTGAGCCGGGTTGGGCAGCAAGGGGGCGGAGCGGACTTTGCATGTGCCCGCTCCGCCGGTCCAAGCCAGGTATTCGGAGTCGCCCGGGAAAGCTATTGCCGACCGAACCCGATTGTCGGGTTGGGATCGTTCGCGTTTGTGCTCATCGTGACGACCTTGGTGGGCGAAACGATGTAAAGGATGATGGACCCGGAACCAAGGGTTACCCGCCCGTTCGATCCGACCGAATAGGTATCGGTATTGGTCAGATCGGGCACCAGATTACCCATTTCATTGGTGTCGCTGGTGACCGAAAGGTTCCCCGCACCGTCGAAGGTGACAACTCCGATGCTCAACTCGCCCGGCGACCCTCCTGGAGGCGCCGCTACGGGAGTGGTTGCAAACGCCCGGTCGCCAAAGAAGGCAGTCACGCTGAGCGAGGCGTTTGTGAAAGGCCCCACGGACTGCTTCTGGAACGAACCGGTTTCAACACTGCCGCCGGTGCCAAGGAGGAACCCCTGATTTGCCGTAATCAGATAGCAGACAAGGCCGTGCTTGCTGCCGGTCGGAGTCAGCGTAAATCGCCCGGCGGAATCCGGAGTGGTGTAAGTTGCCGTCCCGGTTGAGGGCGAAACAGTGCCGGCATTGTTTTCGTCACCCGACAACGTTGCGTTACCGGCGCCGTCAAACGTAATGATCCCTACCGTTACATCAGGACCACTCGTTGATTGCGCTTCGATGCCAACCACCGTTGCCGCATTCAGCGAGGTGGCGCCGAAGGATCCGCTCTGCTGGTCCATTTCACCCGCAACCAGCCCGTTGGTTGAAGCCGAGCCGAGGCTGAGGACCAGTGACTTGCTCGCCGAGATGACGTAGATCGCGTAATCAGCAGGCGTAACGCCGCTGAGCGTCAGAGTTCCGCGCCCTGTGGAAGCATCAACGGTGTAAGCACTGGTGTTTGCGATGGCGCCCCCGGAGGTGACGACGCTGTTGTCATTTGCGTCAAACACACCGGTCGTGATGCCGCCTGAACCGTTGGCGGCAAATTGGCCCTCCAAACCCATACGGGCACCAGCCGAATCCGAGCCCTCCAAGCCAAAAGCATAGGAGCCGGTGACTGCCGACGCCGTAAATGCTGCGGTGTCCTGCAATTCAATCGTGCCGCTCATCGTATAGCCGCTACTATCGAATTCCAGGATGGAGCCTTTATAAGCGATACCCGTGGTAATTGTTCCCAGCGCTATAACCATCGTGTAGGTGGAGGTTGCAGAGTTCGTGATGGTGATCGTGCCCCGGTTGTCGATGCCCACGGAATAAGTCCCGGTAAAGGTAAGACCGGTCCCGGGCGTGGAACCCGTATCGTTCAAGTCTTCAACGCCGCTTGTAATGCTCCCGGTTCCGTCGGCAACAAGGCTTCCTCCCACGGCGACCCGGTTTCCGCTGGCGTCGTAGCCGCTCAGCAGGAAGGCGTAATTGCCTTTCAGCACCGCGTTATTCGCTCCGGCTGAAGCGATCTTGATGCTGAGGTTCTGCGTAGCCGTCTGCGGCGTCGGAATTGTGGAGTCGGTGACCAACACCGTAAAGCTGGATGTCCCGGCGGTTGTCGGGGTGCCGGTAATGGCCCCGGTGCTGGCGTCAAGCAAAAGGCCGGTTGGCAATGTGCCCGAACTGATGCTCCAGGTAACGGGCTGTGTTGCATAGTTAACCTGAAGTGTCGCTGTGTACGCTACACCCACCGTGCCATTGGGAAGGGAAGTTGTTGTAATGGCCATAGTCGGCGCTACGACATTAATGCTGAGCGACTGCTGCGCGGACAATGGTGTGGGAGCTGAATCCGTGACCTGCACAGTAAAGTTTGCCGTGCCGGAAGTGGTGGGCTGCCCCGAAATAACACCTGTGCTGGCGTTAAGCGTCAAACCAGCCGGCAAGCTGCCGGAGGCAACGCTCCATGCAAGGCTTCCTGTACCTCCACTTGCAGCCAGGGTTTGGCTGTAGGATGTTCCAACAGTGCCGTTCGGCAGTGAGGTCGTGGAAATGGCCGGTGGCGGGTCCACTTTTACATTCGCCGAAGCCGACACGGTGTTCTTTGCCGCTGATGTGGCAGTTACGGTTACGGTCAGAGCCGAAGAAACGCTGGCCGGCGCGTTGTATGTTGCGGCTGTGGTGGACGTATTCGTTAATGTCCCGCAGGCGCTACCGCTGCAGTTACTTCCGGAAACGCTCCAGGTTACGCCCTTGCTGCCGGAATCGTTGGCGACCGTGGCCGTAAAGCTGACGGTCTGTCCCTGGTCGATGCCCTGCTGAGAGCTGGGGGAAATTGCAACTGATAATTGTGGGGTTAATGTTGAAGTAGATGTACTTGAATTGCTGCCGCAACTTGTGATAAATATCACAAAAGCCGCAATGAAAACTAGGGCTCGCTTCACTCTGACTTTTCCTCCGGATACATGTGTTTTGTTTTCTGTGACTTCGAAAAGCCTATGGAGAATACATTTGCCCGGAACAAACAGTCAATAGTACTGAAGTTCTATATTCATTAGTCAGTGGATGCCGACGCTGTCCATAAGGATTTTCGTTGACGCTTGTTCCGGCCCCTTCTGCGGATCAACTCAAGCGATCAGCGAATCAGTTTGTGGCGATGCCGTACCACCGATCTTGCCGGACCGGAAGGGTGGCATCAGCATCGTTGCTGAAGGCAAGCCTGTTTCCCGGCTGACACACCGCCGGGGAAGCCCTGTGCAGTTCGGGACGAATTGGGTATCTGAGATTTGTGCTTGATTATTCGCTTTTTGTTCGCCTATAATAAACACAATTCATAGTCGTGTGGCTCCCCGAGCCACGGCAGGAGGAATCTGATGGCATTGACCCGGCGGCAAAAACAGGTCCTGGATTTTCTTATCCACTTTATCAACCGGCACGGTTATTCCCCGAGCTTTGAAGAGATGGCATCCGGGCTGCGTCTTTCATCGCTGGCCACGGTGCACAAGCATCTGCAGGTTCTCGAGAAAAAGGGATTCATCCGCCGGCGGTATAACCAGAGCCGCTCAGTGGAGGTGGTTGCCGTGCCCGGGTCTGTGCCTTACGGGAATGTGCCGGCGACCTCCGAAGCATCGCGGCCGGCGGGCTGGCAGGGAACGGCTCCTGCGACGCCTGCAGATTCCATCCACTTCTACCCGTTGCCCAATCTTGAATTTCCACTGCTGGGCCACATTGCGGCAGGCCAGCCTGTGGAGGCGGTTGCGCAGCCCGAGAACTTTTCACTGGGTGATTTTGCCAGCCGCAAGGGAAAGATTTATGTTTTGAGGGTGAAGGGCGATTCGATGGTGGACGACCACATTTGCAACGGCGACTACATTCTGGTGGAAAACACTGCGACCGCCCAGAATGGTGAGATTGTCGTGGCGCTGCTAGGCGGAATGGAAGCGACCCTGAAACGATTCTTCCTGGAAGGGGCCGACAAGGTCAGGTTGCAGCCCGCAAACGCGCAGATGGATCCCATCATTGTGCCCGCGGCTGATGTCAAGATCCAGGGACGAGTGATCGGCGTGCTGCGCAAATATTAGCGCGGCCGGCCGCCTGCATGCTGCGGGGAAAAGCCCGCAGGAGCGGCAACGAGCTTCTTTTACACGTGGGGGGAGCGAACGGACGGGCACGGGCCACGGCAACAGACGCCGTGGCCCGTGCGGGGGTTGATGATCGAGGATTAATGTTCCGCTGGCCCTGTCGCCTTCGGGATGGCGAACTCTGAGTCACTGATCGGAACGTTTTGCTCGACCTTCGCGACCTGTACGGTTGACTGTCCCTCCGGCTCCGAAACTGTCCACTGGAAAGGAATCTTCACGCCGTCCTCTTCGCGATAGTCGGAGTAGTCGGTCTGCTGAGGCAGCCGCCCCAGAGCTGTCTGGGTAAAATACACCATCCGAAGCAGCAGCCCCGATTGCTTGCTGAAGAAGAATTGCACCGGTGGCATGCCCGGCCGGAATCCAAGCACTACATACGCATCCTGGTCTCCGACTTTTTGCGGCGGCCGCTCGCGCAGCGAGGGGAAAGTCTTCTGAATGTCGAGCGGGAAATAGAAGTCGGCATCGAGGCTGGCCTGGTCAAGCTCGCTGCCTTCCAGCGGATGCGGAGGCCGCGGCATCATCGCAGCCCAGCCCTCGTGCCCGTTGTAGATCGTCTTGCCTTCACCTCGGGGAGTCTTGATCACAGAAGCCCGCATGTCGGGCGCTTTGGCGTAAATCTCAACCGGCGCGGGATGCCCGAAAAAGGTCATCGTGCCCGTAATAACGCGAGTGTTGATCTTGCGGAGCGCGTCCGCGCCGCCAAGAGCCTCTGCGTACCTGGCCACGATGGCTGCCGGCTGCGGAAGCGAGGAAAAATCCACGTGCATGCCATGCTCTTCAGGATGAGCAGGCCGAGCCATGGCCACCTCCGTTCCAGCGACCGCCGGCATGCCGGCAGGATGCTCGGATCCGTTGTGGCAGGTGTTGCACGTCACCACCTGGTGGTTGTGGAAGTTGACCTTATCGATGGCGAACATCATCTGCATCATTTCCCGAGCGCGTTGCTTGGGCTTTTTGGTGTCCTCGTCAAAGTGATGTTCAACGTGGCAGTAGTCGCAATGTACGCCGAGCGACGCCGAGATGAACTGCATGGTCGGAATCAGTTCATAGGCGGGAATGTCTTTGAGTACTTTGATGTTCTTGTAGACCTCCGCGGCTGTTTTGGTTGCCGGCCTGGCTGAAGCCTGCCCCCCCGCCGGCGCAGCTTGCGCCAACGTTCGAGGCGCCCGCATGGCGAAAAATAACAACAGGAATCCCAATGAAAGCCCCATTGCGGCGACAGCCGCACTTTTCCATCTGTGGATCATTTCTGCCCCTTTCGTGTGGAGACCGCCCCGCTTCGCCCCTGGCGCGAGCACGGCTTGATATCGAACTCTTAGACGTTACTGCTTCAAAACCAGTTACAAGATCCGGCACCGAAGTCGCCGTCACGG
>JAJYJL010000250.1 GCA_021789565.1 Acidobacteriota bacterium | reverse complement strand
ACGGGACTTCTTTTTGAGCGCCGCCTGCGAAAGCTCGGAACCGCCCCAGTTGACTTCATCGCAGCCGCCGTGGAAATAGCGCGTGGGGAAAACTTCGGCAACTTCGCGGTAAAGGTCCGCGAACAGTTTCAGGGTTTCCGGGGCCACCGGGCACACCGCGGAAAAGTTGTTGCGTCCTCCCTGCACCGCGTCCTGCAGGTGGGCGTATTGCGGAACGCCGGTGATGAAGCGCGTGTGGCCGAAAGATTCGATTTCAGGAATCAGCTCCACGCCGCGCTGCTGTGCGTACTCGGCAAGCTCTTTGGCCTGCTCGGGCGTCAGGGCATTTTTATGAGTGAGGAGTTCAGGATGGCTTTTGAAGCGAAAGGCGGCGCCCTGGTCATCCGCCAGTGAAATCAGGTAGGCGTTCATGTTCCATCGGTGGCAGAAGTCGATGGCGCACCGGTAATAGGACGGATCTTCCGGAACGCGTCCGGCGTCCGCCATCAGTCCGCGCAACTGCCCGGCTGCCTTCTTGTCTCCTCCCGGATTGGCTTGGGGGGAATCCTGAGGCGGCTGCGGGCCTGGCTCCAGGGTGTCTTTTCCTGCGCTGCCGGCAAGGGCCGATCCCCTGGCCGCCTGGTCCGCCAGCAAGGTTGATCCCGCAATGCCCGCGAGGCCGCTGGCAAGAAAATCACGCCGGGTCTTCTTTACAGAGTGTTCTGAGTCGTGGTTATCCAAAATGTCCTCCTTTCGCTTTGGCATCTTACTCCAACCTTCGCGTAGGAGCATGGATTTTGTGCGAGGAGGCCGATTCGCGCGCCTGGCCTCGAATCAGATCCTAAGCGCGGCTAACGCCTACCGCGCGTACGGCGCACGACCCTTAAATGTCGGGGATTGTTCTGTCGGGGATTGTTCTTGACAGGGAGATTTGGCCACACCTAGACTTGATACGGCGGGCTTTCCCGAACAATTAAATCTTTCGCAAGGAGTGCACGATGTCACTACGCATCAACGACACAGCCCCGGATTTTGAGGCCGAAACCACACAGGGACCCATCAAGTTCCACGAATGGATCGGCGATGGCTGGGCCGTCCTGTTTTCCCATCCCAAAGACTTTACGCCCGTGTGTACCACCGAACTCGGTTACATGGCGGGCCTGCAGCCGGAGTTTGCAAAACGCAACTGCAAGATCATCGGGCTGAGCGTGGACCCCGTGGACAGCCACAAGAAGTGGGAAGTTGACATTGAAGAAACCCAGGGCAACAAGGTGAATTATCCCATGATTGGCGACCCCGAACTCAAAGTTGCCAAGCTCTACGATATGCTGCCGGCGGAGGCCGGGGAAACCTGTGAGGGCCGGACCGCGGTGAACAACCAGACCGTCCGCACGGTGTTTGTCATCGGCCCGGACAAGAAAATCAAGTTGATGCTGACCTACCCGATGAGCACGGGCCGCAACTTTAATGAAGTGCTGCGCGCCCTCGATTCCATTCAGCTTACGGCCAGGGAACAGGTGGCCACTCCGGCGAACTGGGAACAGGGTGGAGATGTCATCATCCTGCCATCGGTTTCGAACGATGAGGCGAAGAAGAAGTACCCCGGCGGCTGGAAGTCGCCGCGGCCCTATCTGCGCATCGTTCCCCAGCCGAAGTAGATTTGTCCCTGGAAGGAAGTCTGCCGCGTTCGTCCGTGTGAACGTCTAGGTCGCGGACTCGGGAGACTTCCTCCCCTGCTCTCAACAGTTCCTCGCGCAAGTCCTGCGCATTCCAGAAGGTATTTTTTAGGAGTTTCTTCTGCCGGCGGCTTACCCTGCCAGAGGTGAGTCCGCTGCACTCGCCTGGGTGGTGGCGTTCTGCCGGACGACTCCCGTCTGGTCCACAAAATAGGAATTCAAGCCGGTGGTTCCGCGAGTGACGGGGTCCGCGTTGATCGTGAATGAGAGTATTTGGCCATTGATGGCGGCGCCCGGGGAGTAGGTGAACAGGTAGCCGTCCTTGGTGGAAGTCATCGCGGTGGCCCCGCCCGCGGCAGCCCCGGACAGCACGTTATCGACGACCGCGGCGTGGGTCATGTCGTCGGTGGAACCGGAAGGTGGCGGCCCCAAATAGCCCAGGGTCGCTGTGAATCCCAGGTTATACGTGGAGGAGTAGGTGTACTCCCCGGTGCAGAGTGTGCGGAGCGACTCCACCGCCGAGGCATGGTTGGCCGCCGTCCGCGAGCGCAGAAAATTGGGGATGGCAATCGCCGCGATAATCAGGATGATCGCCACAACAATCAGGAGTTCGATCAGCGAAAAGCCATTCGCCTTGGTTCGCATAGCCATGCCTTATAACGCCTGACCGTTTTGGCAAGAGCGTATGAGGAGTCACGTTGCAACATTAACTCAGGCACACGGGATACGATATCGGCGGCCATTAATAGAACTTTATCGCCGGACCACGTGGCAGAAGTCAGTAAGGTTGTAGCAGGCTCCCTGGCAACACAGTGAAAGAGGATTTGTTCGCGCGGGGATTTTCGTACCTCAATAATGTCAGGAATGGGCGATGATTTTTGTCCGCCGCTGTAAGGCGTTTCATGCCGCCTGCCTGTGCTGATGGTTGACGGCGGGCCGGCTATCGGGTAAGGAGTGGAAGGATCCGGTTAGTGGTGAAAGCTCTGCCAGGGGCACGCCAGCAATAGCAAAAAGGGGGGCTCAGGCCCCATTGGACGCGGCGGGAAAAAGACCTTCAACCCTCGGCGGCACGAGCCCATCTATCGTAACTTCAACAATGCAGGAAGCTTAACCGGCACAGGTCGACAGCTTGATGGATGCGAACGGCTACCCCTAATGGCGCCCGTTGGAGGTTATGTGAGAAATGCAATACCTATAACCTATATATGGGGAAGTTTTGTAGTTACCCATTTCTTTTGTTTGACATATCTTCTTGTTTGACATATCCTTGAACTGCAGTTCAGTTAGAGACCCTGCAGTTTGGCTCTCTCCTCTGTGCAAAGAACGCGAATTGCCGAGGATATTTCATGTGCGACGGAGGTTGACCTGATGGATCCGCGACGCAAATTTTTTGTGGCGACGGGAATCTTGCTTGCGGTTTTGTTCGCCGTTGTTGCCCCTGCCTTTCCGAAGGCAGGCCAGGCAAAGCTGAAGATTCACGTTAGTCCGAAGCAGGCTTACGTCTTTGTTGACGGTGCTGCTCTGAAACAAGGGAGTTGCGCCGGACTGTTCTGCACCATCTGGGTTGATCCCGGTGAGCACACAGTTACGGTACGCAATTACGGATATGCCCCTGAATCTCGAAAAGTGACTCTCGAGGCGGGCAAGGTTACAAAGCTGGACGTTACGCTAAAGCCTGAGGGCGGACCGGTGTCCGGCCCGTGGGGTCGAATCCAAATTAAAGGCCCCCCGCATGCCGCAGTCCTCCTGGACGGGAAAAGCCCTGACTTTTTTGTGGGGCATGTGGATGAGTTCGACAATAGTTTTATCTGGCAGCAGGAACTGCTGGTCCATCCGGGAACCTACCAGGTGACGGTGACATGGTGGGGGAATGAAATCTGGTCCGGCCCCGTGACGGTGAAGGCGAACGAACGCGTCATCATAAAGGTTAACCACAATGGCGCGCAGAAGACCAAGCCGTGGAAGAGACTTGAGAAGCTGACCTCGCCATTGCCCCGCTTCAAGGCAGGTATGTCCACGACCCGGGTTGCCGTCGCCCCGACCCAGGGCGATTTCTCTGCCAATCCCACCAGCATCAAGTGCGGCCAGTCCAGCCAGCTCAGTTGGTCCTCAACCGATGCCGTTGAGAACACCATCAGCGGGATCGGCAAGGTTGGCGCCAGCGGAAACCAGACGGTTACGCCGAAGCAGACTACAACTTATGACTTTACTGCCGCCGGCCCGGGTGGCATCGTCAAAAAGAGTTCCACCGTTGACGTTGATTCGGCGATCCAGGCATCGCTCACCATCAGCCCCGCCGAAGTTCGCTATCACAAGGTGGGGGATAAGGTGGTCGAGCAGGGATCGGCGACCCTTTCGTGGTCCACTACCAATGCCCAATCGGTTTCGATTGATCCTCTGGGGAATGTGGATGCCAGCGGAAGCAAGACGCTTACCCCGACACCCAAGCAGACCGGTTACGGGCCTGTGGATGAAACGGACACTTACACTCTGCACGCCACCAATGAGTGCGGCGGATCTCAAACAGAGACGGCCACGCTGCACATCGTCGGCCTCATTGAGCGTGCTCATGTGAAGGTTGAACTGACCAGCATCTTCTTCCCGACCAACTGGCCCAACAGGCACCACAAGGACGACGGCCTGCTGCGCAGCCAGAAGCAGGCTCTCGACAAGCTGGCCCAGACCTTCATCGACCATCACAAGATTGCGCCTGATTCCAAACTGGTGCTGGAAGCTCATGCCGACCGGCGTGGCTCAAAGCGCTACAACCAGGAGCTTTCTGAATGGCGCGCAGACATCGTCAAGAACTACCTCGTCAGCCAGGGCGTTCCTGCGGACCTGATCGAAACCAAGGCCTTCGGTAAGACGCAGAACCTCAGCCTGAGCGAGGTGAAACAGCTTGAGGGCGAGAATCCCAACAAGCCGGCCCACATCCGTCACTGGATTGATGAAGTGCTGGCGCACAACCGGCGCGTCGATACGGTCCTGATGCCGGATAATCTGCGGTCCACGCCGATCTATCCTTACAACGCACCTGATGTGACGATCCTTCACATGAGGCCGATGCCTTCGCTCAGCAAGGTTAAGAGTGCTGAGTAGCGGAAGCTAAGCGTTGACGAATCATCCGTGCCCTGCCGGTCTTTGGTGACCGGCAGGGCACTTTGTTTTTTACGGGAGGCTGGGCGTTTCCATCTGGCCCGACGCAGTCTGAAACTTGCAGTGTCTAAAGAGTCGCCAAGGGACTGCCTTTGTCCGCGGCAACCCTGCAATCGGGTTCTGACCTTCGGCCCGTCCTCAATGCACCACTCCGGCCGACAGACTTGTATTGGAATACTGGTATGATCAGGATCAGAAGCAGCCCAACTGCCATGACCATGACCTCCCCGGTTTTCGCACTGATAACCCAGAGGCTGGCTTGCTGATGAATGTCCGCCCACCACGCCTGTGAGGCAAGAATCAGCCCGATGACCAGCATGACTCCTCCCCCCAGGTAAAGCACCAGAAACGCACACCAGAGGATAAGGGCCGACAGTTTGTTGCGTAATCGCGCCATGTGCGGTGTGGGCTTCTCGCTGTTCTCCCTGCTGCGCAATCGGCCGCGGCAGACCCTCGCCACGACCCTGCCGCGAATGCCCGCCAGTAATTCCTAACCCTCTATTCGTCATATCAGCGGCGGAACTTGAGGAGCCCTCGCGCCCTCAGGGATGCCACCAAAAACTTTATGTGGTATACGTTTTGAAAGAGCCTCCTTTGGGGAACGCCCGGAGTGAAAGGAGAAATAGATGATGCGTCCGTCCTATCAATGCCGAGCCGCTTTGGCTTTACGCAAAGTTTCCCGCCAGGGTTGTTGCTCCTGGAGACCCCTGCTTGGCGTGTGCTGCATCCTGCTGTCGCCCGTTCTGCTGATGCCGGTGTTGTCGCGTGGCAAGCCGGCTTCGGGTTCCGGGCGAAGAAATGAACCTGCCGCGGAGTCGAGCTTTCGCATCGAGAGCAGCGCCTTCAA
Organism: Acidobacteriota bacterium; assembly: GCA_021789565.1. The sequence continues at coordinate 3,082 of JAJYJL010000250.1, read as the reverse complement.
AGAAGGAGCCACAATCCCAACCCGCTACACCTGCCTGGGCGAGAACATCTCGCCTCCCCTGGCCTGGACAGACCCTCCATCCGGCGCGCGCAGCTTTGCGCTGATTGTCGAAGACCCCGACGCGCCAGCCGGCACATGGACCCACTGGTTGGTCTACAACCTTCCCGCACAGGCAAGGGCGATGTACGAGAACACTCCGAAGCAGGGCGAACTTCCCAACGGCGGCCTCCAGGGAATGAACAGCTTTGGCAGCGTAGGCTACGGAGGTCCGTGCCCCCCTCCGGGCAGGGCGCACCGTTACTTCTTCAGGCTCTATGCGCTCGATTCCGTGCTCGACCTCAAGGCAGGCGCGGCTAAGGCCGGCGTGCTGGCAGCGCTGAAAGGGCACATCCTGGGCGAGGCGCAATTGATGGGCCGGTTCAAGCGCTGAAATTTTCGAATTTGGTGAATTAGTGTAATTTCTACCCGCTGTTTCAAAATTGGACATGTTTTTGAAAATAGAAAATGTTTTCACGACAAGAACAATAACTATTTTATTTTTAATAAGTTACAAAATTTAATGAAAATAGTCTGCGTCCCATTTGGGGGCCTTTTAAACCATCTATAGGCTACTATAGGAGGTTCTGCTGCCTCCGTGGCCGCCGCGGAGGCGGGCGAGGGACGTTTCCTGTAGCGGCGGGTTTATCCCGGCATCCCGGTCAAAACGTGGCGAGGTGAACTCGCCGCTACCTTCATTCCCCCGTGCCAAATTGTTCAATCATTCAATTCTCAAAAGACCCCTCACCCGGCTCCCGCCTTGCGGGACCACCCTCATCCCCAAGGGCGAGGGCTTGGGAATTTTGGGGCGTCACGGTGCGGCACGGGTAAATCCGTGCCCTTTCGCGAAAAGCCCACCCGGGCGTAGTGCAGGTGGCGCATCATACGTCGCAGCTCTTGCGATGTATGCGGACGCCGAACCTACCGATGACGGGATTAACACGACGCTAAACGGGAGGGGGAGCCTTCCCTACGAAAAGCCGCGAGGCGTAAAAGGCCGGCGCGGCGGCAAAAAATCCTTACCCTCAACAAAAAAAATGCACCCATTTCCACCCCCGTTTGCGTATTAGAGAGTAGATGGGAGGGTGGTTGAGCGAGGCCGTGGAACAGACCGTTGCGGATGCCCTCGAGCGGTGCGCCGCCGGCGACCGTTCGGCGTTTGCCGGGATTGTGCGGGAACATCAGGCAATGGTCTACAGCCTGGCGCTGCACTTTCTCAGGAGCCCGTCGATGGCCGAAGATCTGGCGCAGGACGTCTTCCTGGAGCTTTACCGCAACCTCGGCAGCATCCAGTCGGCCGCGCACCTGCGCTTCTGGCTGCGCAAGGTGACCTGCCACCGTTCGATTGACCGTGTGCGGCGTGGGCACGGGAACGGCACCGTAAGCCTGGAGGACGTTCCGGAACCGGCGGTGGCGGCGCAGGCGCGCGATCCGCTGCTGGAAGAAAAGTTGTGGAAGCTGGTGGCAACGCTTCCTGACAAGCCGCGCATGGCGATCATTCTGCGCTACCAGGAAGACATGGAACTCCGCGAGATTGCCGAGGTGATGGAGATTCCCATCAACACGGTGAAGAGTTCCATCGACCGCGCGCTGGAACTGCTGCGCACCAAGCTGGCCCGCTCGCTGGGAGGAGTAAAAGTATGAACCCGCTGGATCGTGACCTCAGGAACCTGCTGCGGCGCAAGGACCCGCCGGAGGGCTTTGCGGGACGCGTAATGGCGCGCCTCGACACGGCGCCCCCGCACCCCACGCTCGCGCGGCGATTGTCCACATTCTTCCGCTGGCCGGTGTTGCGCTGGGCGGCGGTGGCAGCGGTGGTTTGCATTGTGGCAGTCGCGAGTATCGTTCGATACCAGCACGAGCAACGCGTCCGCCGGCAGGCCGAGCAGGCAAGCCAGCAGGCCATCTACGCTCTGCGCATCACCAATGAAGAAATCGGCACTGCACTGCGGCGCGCTCAGCGGGTCACGCTGCGGGCGCTGGATGTTCCGAAGAATCCAAATTCAGAAATGGAGTAACGCATGAAAACACTGATACGTTTTACCGGGAAGCAAAACTTCGCGCACGCACTGTTCCCGGCTCTGCTGCTGGCGTGCCTCGTTGCAGTCGGCAGCTCGGCAGGCTGGGCGCAGAACGCCAGGCTGCGGCTGGGCCAGCTCGATAAACTGGCGGCCAAGGCTTCGCAAACCGCCAACGTCACCCTGGAAGGCCCGATGCTGAAACTTGCGGCGCAGGCCATGCAACAGAAAGCAAGCAAATCAAATTCACAGAAGAAAGAGATGGCGGCCGGTCTGGTGGAGCGGCTGAAAGGGATTTACGTCAGAAACTTCGAGTTTGCCAACCCGGGCGAATACACCAAGGCCGACCTCGACAGTGTCATGCACCAGTTGCAATCGGGCGGCTGGAAACCCATGGTGCACGTGGAGGAAAAGAAGTCGGGCGAAACCACGGGCATCTACGTCATGGAAGAGGGCGGAGAAATTGTTGGCATGGCGGTGGTGGCGGCTGAGCCCAAAGAACTGACCGTGGTGAACATCGTAGGCCCCATTGACTTCAGCCAGCTTGGCAGCCTGGGAAGCTTGGGAGCTCTGGGCCAGCTTGGCGCTCTGGCGGGAAATGCAGGAAACTCAAAGCCGCAGCTCCAGCACCGGCAGGCGACAACTCCGAAAGACCAGGCCGGTACCAACTAACAGGAAAACCCGGCGCGTATACAAGGCAACCATTCCGCGCCCCATCGCACAAACCGCGGAGCTTCATCCCGTCAATCGGGATGAAACTCCGCGCTTCTCTTCTCATCTTCCCGGTGACATTCCCTCCCAATACCAAGTAAACTGATCCCAAGGCAGAATGAATTTTCTGTACTGTCCGGGAAAGAGTCATGGGACCTGAAGAATTCATTGCGGGGCTTGGCAAGGGCGGTTTGTCGCCGGCGTATTTCCATCGCGGCCCTGACCGTTTTCTGCACCAGGAGTGTCGTGAGGCCGTGCGCGCCGCCGTGCCGGAGGAATCGCGCGCCTGGTGCCTGACGGAGATTGAATTTGAGCCG
>JAJYJL010000249.1:1980-8743 GCA_021789565.1 Acidobacteriota bacterium | reverse complement strand
CGCCAGCCTGGGCTCGCTTGCCGACAAAGATCCTTATGCCCACAAAGTGCGCGGGGCGATTTACGCGATTGCGCCGTCCTTCGTGGACGTGGACACCATCTGGGCGGGAACCGACGACGGCCTGATCTGGGTAACGCATGACGGCGGGAAACACTGGAAGAACGTAACGCCGCCGGGTATAACGCCCTGGAGCAAAGTGACGGAGATGGTCGCTTCACATTTTGATGACCAAACTGCTTATGCCTCAGTCAACGGCTTCCGCATTGATGATATGCATCCTTACCTCTATCGGACGCACGACGGCGGCAAGACCTGGAAACTCATCACCACAGGCCTGCCGGACGATGCGCCAGCCGATACCGTGCGCGAAGACCCTGTCCGCAAGGGGCTACTCTTTGCCGGCACGGAAACGGCGGTGTGGGTATCGTTCGATGACGGAGACCACTGGCAGAGCTTACAGTTGAACCTGCCGCACACTTCAATGCGCGACCTTTGGATTCACGAGAATGATTTGATCGTGGGCACGCACGGGCGTTCGTTCTGGATCCTGGATGACATCACGCCGTTGCGGCAGATTAACACTGAGGTGGAACATTCAGTCATCAACCTTTTCAAGCCGGAGACGGCAATCCGGGTCCGGCGTGACACCAATACCGACACACCGCTTCCGCCGGACGAGCCAATGGGACAGAATCCGCCGGATGGCGCGATCATTGATTACTACCTGTCGCAGTCGGCGCGCGGCCCGGTGACGCTTGAAATCCTGGACGCCAATGGCAAGCTCGTGCGCCGCTATTCAAGCACGGACAAACCCGGCCTCTCCGAGGACCAACTCCAGAAGGTCTTCGTTCCCCTCTTCTGGTTGCGGAAGCCGCAGGTCCTCTCCACCGCCGCAGGAATGCACCGCTGGATCTGGGACTTGCGTTACGCGCCGCCCAGGTCTGAGCATTTTTCCTATCCGATCTCTGCTGTTCCTCATGACACGCCGCGAACTCCACAGGGTCCGCTCGTTTTGCCGGGTGCATATACCGTGCGTCTTACCGCAGGCGGCCGCACCTGTAGCGCTCATCTTACCGTCAAAATGGACCCCCGCGTGAAAACGCCGAAAATGGGCCTGGAGCAGGCATTCCAGATGGAAACAAAACTGGTTTCGATGATGGACACGAGCTACGTGGCCGTCGCCGAAGCGCGGGCGCTCAACGACGACCTCACGAAGCTGTCAGCGCAGGACAATGGTCCGCTGGCGGCGCCGATTGCTGACCTCAAAAGGAAAGTTGCTGAGGTCCTGAGTTTGCCCGAATCGTCTGATGAGTCTGCGCCCGCTGCCCCAACGCTCGAAGGTGTCACCGGACAGGCCGCTTCATTCTATGGGCTGGTCGAAGAGGTTGATGCCGCGCCGACCGCTGCGCAATTTGCGGCCCTTAAAATACTCGATGCCAGGTTTGGCACCGTGATGAAACAGTGGAATGAAATCAAAGCCGCTGAGTTGCGGGGGCTCAATAGCCGGCTGCGCCAATCGAACCATCCTGAACTGAGGCTTCGTCCACAACCGCTGCCACAAACCGAGACGAGGGACGAAGAGTAGCATTGCCTACGCGAGAGCCTCGCGTACCATCTTCGCAGTTTCGGAAACCTGGTTCGAAAATCGGGGGAACAGGCCGATAATCGTGGCGTCGATGGGCTTGATGTTTTTGTACGCCCATTCGATGGCCTGGCGCTTCTGCGCTTCAGACCGGCACTTTCGGCCTGCTGCCAGCACCTTGTAAACGAGCGTCGGCTTGTCAACCTTGCGCACGGCCGCGGCCATGCGCGGAGGGTCGGAGTCAATCCAGCCTTCGTCGAGTGGGTGCGCGCCGATCTCCTTCATCCACTCCTCGGGACGGCGAGTCAGGTACTGCAAGCCCGCCATGTAGAAATCATTCGCAAACCCCTTTTCATGCAAGGTTTCCAGGATTTTCGGATTATGCGTGGAGATTCCTGCCAGCGTGCCCATTTCGTGGACCCTTTCGATGTAGGTCTTGATCAGGTCAATTTTGCCGGCACGGAAAAGAATGTCCGTAGCCCCGCCGTGGAAGGCGATCCCAATGGGCTTGAACTCCATCGCGGCCTGCGCACACTTGATGGTTCCTTCCAGAACGTCTTCCGGAGTGCTACCCATCTTTTCATCGTAGTGCCAGGAAGCGGCCAGGCAGATGAACTGAATCTTGCAACCGGCCCCGCGAATTTTAGGGAATTGCCGCTTCATGTTGTAGTTGAAACTTGCCTGCCAGGTGTTGATTCCGTGCTTCTCACAATCGAGCATGAGCTTGACGATTCGCTCGTCGGTGAAGTACTCCTTCATAAGGTTGTCGAGAATGTAGTTGAAATGTGAATAGCCGTAGATGGGATTGCTGCCGACAATCAGCCGGGACACGCGGTGTGGACCCAGGTTTATCATCGGCAGCGGATCCGAGGGCTGTGCGGGCAGTCCTCCCGGCATCATCAATCCGGCGGCTACGGTTGTGGCGCCTTTCAGAAAATCCCGGCGGCTGCTTGCGGTCTCTGCAGAATTTTCACTCTGTTCCAGGTGGGGTGACTTGGGGCGGTGCATGAGCATCCTCCTTGACTTGGCAGGATTGATTGTTTGAATTCGACAATACATCTCCGCTTCGGTCAAGTCAATCGCTGATAGTGCCAGGGCGATCACGCAGCCGGGTGACATTGCGCACAGCGATTTTCGCTCCAACTCTTTAGACTTTCCTGTAAGCTGCAGGAAGGGCGTTGACTCCGTTTCAGCAGGAGGCAACTGGCAGGATGATGACGAAGATTCAATGTGTCCTTGCCATGGTCCTGTTGGGCCGTTCGATGGCACCCGCTGCAGGAAGCGATATGCAACACGGCACCGAGTCTCCAACCACGATCCAATTGCCCAGGCCGGCACGGAGTGGAGTGGTGTCGCTTGAAGAGGCGATTTCGCAGCGCCGCTCGGTGCGCGAATTTGCCCCCGGCTCGTTGAGCGAGCGCCAACTTTCGCAGCTTCTGTGGGCGGCGCAGGGGATCACAGGCTCGGACGGCTATCGCACAGCGCCTTCGGCCGGCGCATTATACCCGCTGGAGATGTACGTCGCATTGCCGGCAGGTTGCTACCACCACGACCCGGCCCGCCACCGCCTCGATCGCATTTCTGCGGAAGATCTGAGGCCCGCACTTTATCACGCTGCCCTTGAGCAACAGGCGATCAGGGAGGCGGAGGCTGTTTTTGTGATCACCGCAGTTTATGAACGAACCGCGCAGAAATACGGCTCAAGTCGCAGTCCGCGGTACGTGCATCTTGAGGCCGGCCACGCGGCCCAGAATCTGCTGTTGCAGGCCGTTGCGCTGGGGCTTGGTGCCGTGCCCATGGGAGCGTTTCACGATGCCGAAGTGCAGAAGGCGCTTTCTCTGCCGCGAAACCACGAGCCGCTGTATCTGATTCCGGTGGGCAAACCGGCATAATCCATCGTGGCTGAAAATGCTCCGCTTGGCGCAGGAGAATTCTAGAACACTCTTTTCTTCAGTCGGCTCACAGTGAACTTGGCAGTGTCTGCGATAGCCATCACGGCCATCACGCCAGCCTGCACGGGATCAGTGACGACAAGGTCGGCGACATCGGGAACGCTACCGGCCATGTTCAAACTGATTACGAGCAGTCCCTGGGCGCGAACATCGCGGACCGCACGCTCGATCTCTCCGCCCATCAGCGACCCGGCCAGCACCAGGACACGCGCGCGCGGAAGGCGGCCCACTGCCCGGACGGCCTCCGCCAGCGGCTGCTCGCCGACCAGCGGAATGGTATCCACCGAAATATGTTCGCCGCGGATATTGTGGCGGTCGGCTTCTGAAATGGCGCCGATGGCCACCTGCCCCACTTGTGCTCCGCCGCCCATCACGATGATGCGCTTGCCGTAGATTTTATCCAGCGTGCCAACAATGTTCACTTCCTTCACGACGGGAAGCGTGCGTAGTCCTTCCAGCAGGGCCTCGGACGGCCTGGGCAGTTCGATCTCAAAATAGATGCGGGCTTCGTGTGCGCTGCTCTCGACGATCGCTACGGATGAGATGTCGCCCTGCTGTGCTGCGATCACTCCTGTCAACTGATGAAGGACCCCAAGACCTGAATCTACTCGAACCAGAATTCCGACATTTTCTGACATCACTGCTCCTGAACGTTGGCGGGAGCCGGAAACCTATGCGCTTCCACGCCTGCATGTCCGCTTAGCGTAGCATAATTTGTTCAGGCGGCGCATAGCTGGCGTATTGTGCTCTGTGTGCGGATCTACTAGGAATTAAGTTGATGAGTCTGCCCCCCAGCTAATACCTCTAACCTGAGTGTGATATAGTCCGGTCATCGTTCGTCGCGGAGGAACCAGCCATGGATAATATCACTGCCGAATCGCTGGCTTTGCCCTTCAAAGACCGCGGCGGCTGGCTGGTCGCTTTCGGCATCATTGAAATTCTGTTGGGTGCCTTCAGTTTGCTGCTGGGTGCGTTCACTCTCATCGGTTCGCTGTTCTTCGAGCCCTCGAATGTGGCCGAGATGCCCGCCGGGATCCACATGGCCGGCATGGTCTTGAGTGCGGGTGTCTACGTTGTAATCGCTGGATTCTTCATTGTCGCCGGCATCGGCTCGATCCGGCGGCGCAACTGGGCGCGAGTTCTGACACTGATTGGGTGCGCATTGTGGCTGGCCCTTGGGGTACTGGGGACCTTGTTCTTGCTGTTTGTACTTCCCAAAATCATGGCCGAGGTCCGCCCCGTACCCCCTGGGGCGCACCACGTCGAGCGCATTGTGATGGGCACGATGGTTTTGATGGCGATTGTCTTCGGCATCCTGCTGCCGCTGACGTTCCTGATTGTTTACAGCCGCAAGAGTGTTAAAGCCACATGTTTCCTGCATGAAGCCGCGCCTGCTGCTGGAGCACCTTCGCGCAGGCTTCCGGTTCCGGTGATCATCCTGGTGGTCTGGGAAGCCCTTGGGGCCGCGTCTGCATTGTTCTGCCTTATTTGGCCTATGCATGTCACATGCTTATTCGGCTACGTCGTTCGAGGTTGGGGGATGATTGCGCTCATGCTGGTATTCTCGGCGCTTTCAGCGGTCGCCGCGTGGCTGATATACAGATTGCGGCTTGCCGGATGGACGATTGCTTTATTGAAGCTTTTGTTCTTTGGAGCGTCCAGCGGCGTGAGCCTCGCCTCTGGCAGCATGTCGCAGTTGTTTGTTGAGATGACCCAGTCTTCGGGGCAAAAACAGTTTGCGCAGGTATTCCCGCAGTTCATTACGTTTATCATGGGCGCTACCTTGATTGTCTGTGTCGCCTACCTGGCCTTCCTGATCTACAGCCGCAGATTCTTTCTCCCTGTAACATCATCGGCCGTTCCGTAGCCTCCGGTTGCTCAGAGCTTTCACCGTGACGCGGCTTTGACGTCCCCCACCTCGACATCAACCAATCCCCCTGATTCCGGATTCGGGTATATGATCTTTACCCGTGCGCAGCTAAGCAGTGTGACGCTTGCATGCCTGCAGACACTTCATCCTCAACCTTTTTATGACCCTGGGCCGATGACCGCCGGCGGACCACAGTTTACAGGAGGGCATTGTGGATCGCAGAACGTTCTTTCAAAATTCACTCGGAGTCGTTGGAGCAGCGGCTTTGCTTCGCGACGGCGCCTGGTATGCTTCCTGGCTGATGTTCAACCTCAACGAGTATCCTCACGAACTCATTAACCTGGCGCACTGTAACGCGTATCGCACAGAGCGCAAAAAGCTGATTGACACGCTGAAGCAGTGGGTCAGTGACACGGGCGACACCTTTGAAGTTCAGGATAATTGACAACGATGAAACTGGCCCTGATCGCGCAATGACTTTCTTCAGCAGCACGACGAAATTTGCCTTTCACACCATTTCCCCGACCGCAAGCTGCTGCTACCACGCTGGAGTATAATGACCCTTCAGCTGCGGGACATTACACCAGGGAGAACAAGATGAACAGACGGGAGTGGCTGGAGACGACCGGCATTGCGCTGGTGGCTGGGCTTTCGGCGTGTAAGAGCGAACAAACGCCTGAACAGACTCCTGGCAAAGTATCATCGGTGATTGTGGGCGTCAACAAAGGCGGGCCCATCATTCTCCAGACGCCTTCGGCCGAATTCCACGTTCTCCCTTCCGGAAACATCCAGGCTTTTCTCCGCAAGCCGGATGGTAACCTGACGCTTGAAGACGCCGCATCAGCGGCTGGCAGCTATCTTGTGAGCGGCGGCAAGCGGATTTCCAACTTCACTTTTGATTTCGGCCAGTCAATCATCTCAGATGTTAAGGGCAAGATCGGCCCGCTCGGCAACCGCGTTGAAATCCCCGCCAGCAGCCCGGAAGGAATCCAGAAGACACTCACGGTGGAAATTTACGATGACTTTCCGAACCTGGCAGTAGTGACCGAAAGCTACAGGAACATGACCGCGAAAGAACTCCCGATTGACCGCGTGGTCGCCAACCGGCATCGGTTGGACGCGTCGCTCATTGACCGCAAAGCGCCGCCTTACCGGATGTGGTCCTTCCAGGGTTCCAGCTACAAGTGGGGCGAGAACATCATTGAAGAAATTCCCGCGAAATTTTCGCAACCTAACCTGATGGGTGGACCTACGCCGAAAGGCCTGGGCGGGGGCATTCCGGTTGTCGCTTTCTGGACGGACAAAGTGGGTTTGGGTATGGGTCATCTGGAGCTCCTTCCGCTGGTGCTTTCGCTCCCC
>JAJYJL010000249.1:0-1970 GCA_021789565.1 Acidobacteriota bacterium | reverse complement strand
GCAGCGGCAACCGTGTGGAAGCCTCCATGGAACTGCAACCCAACGCCACGCTCAAGCCTGGTGAGATTTATTCGCTGCCGCAGAGTTTCATCTCAGTTTACGAAGGTGACTTTTACAAGCCGCTGCGGATGTATTCGCGAGTGCTTCAGCGCGAGGGCTGGAACATTCCGAAGCCGGGCAACGAAGCTTACAACATCAGCTGGTGCGGATGGGGATATGAGCAGGATTTCACGCGTGAGCAGATGCTGGGAACAATCCCCAAGCTGAAAGAATTCGGAATCAAGTGGGCCACGCTCGACTATCGCTGGTTCAATGATTTTGGCGACTGGGACCCGCGCCAGGACACCTTCCCCGGCGATACGATCAAGCAGTTGGCCGATGAGTTCCACAAGCAGGGATTTTATATCCAGCTCTGGTGGCAGCCGCTCGCCGTCGACGACGGCCAGGGCAAGCACCTGAGCTGGAAGCATGCTGTCACTTCCAGGCTGGCGCGAGAACATGCGGACTGGCTGATCCTTGACAAGGACGGAAAGCACGCGCGGCTTGTCAGCCCGGTGTGCGACGTCGCCTCGCTTTGCCCGGCGCTGCCTGAAGTCCAGCAATATTTCGTCAGGCTGGTCCAGCGGTTCATCCGTGACTGGGGATACGATGGCAGCAAGATGGACAGCGTGTTCAGCGCTCCGCCCTGCTTCAACCCGGCGCACCATCACAAATCGCCGCAGGATTCCATTCTGGCCATGCCCAAGGTGATCCAGGCCATCTTTGAAACGTCGCGCGCGCTCAAGCCTTACAGTGTTACGCAAATCTGTCCTTGCGGAGCGCCGCCCAATTTTGCCTGGCTGCCCTATATGAATCAGGCCGTGACGGCCGATCCGGTGGGTTCGATTCAAGTGCGTCGGCGCATCAAGATGTACAAGGCGCTGCTCGGGCCGAAGGCGGCAGTTTACGGTGACCACGTCGAGCTGACGAAGGTGAGGTTTGCAAATACGGATAATGAAATTGACGTGGGCGATGACTTCGCCTCAACGGTGGGAACGGGCGGCGTGGTGGGCACCAAGTTCGTGTGGCCCGATCCGGGGCCGCATTTCAGCAATGTTTACCTGACGCCTGCCAAAGAGAAAATCTGGAAAAAGTGGACGGCCATTTACAATCGCGAAATGCTTTCGAGCGGTACTTTCCTTGACCTGTACAATTATGGGTATGATTTTCCCGAAGCATATGCTATTCGGAAAGACGGCAAGATGTACTACGCGTTCTACGCGCCGAATCCCCCCGCAGTCTGGAAAGGCGAAGTGGAGTTGCGCGGGCTTGATCCGGGTCAATATCGTATCTACGATTACGAGAATGAAAAAGACCTGGGAACCATGGATGCTTCAAAGCCAAGACTGAAGGCTGAGTTCAAGCAGCACTTTCTGCTGGAAGTCAGCAAGGTGTGAAGCCCCGCCGGAAAGTGTGCCCGCAGGTAGAGAGCGTTAAACATCCACTCGTGACGACTACTTCAGCATCTTGATTCTCATACTGCGGAACTCGATGCGGGAGCCTTCGGCCTCAAGCCCCAGATAGCCCTTGAGGTTTTTGCAGTTGTCAAACTCGCTGGTTTGGGTTCCGTTTACTTTCAAGACGAGCTTCGCCCCCTCGCAACGAATATCGAACGCATTCCATTCCCCGGCGGGCCTGACGGCATTGGTGGTCAATTGGGACTTCAGGTTGAACCCTATCGGCCCTTTTTCGGCAGGGCTGTCATAGCCAAACCAGTAGCCGCCGCTGGCGTTGCCGACCTGTGCCTGGTACCAGATCATGCCGTTTTCATTGTTCCGCACAAAAACGCCGCTGTTGTAACCTTTGGTGCCTTCGTGCTTCGTCAGCCGCCATTCCACGTGGAAGAGAAAATCGCCCAGTTTCTGTCCGTAGCGGAGCCACTCGTGGCCGCCGTCCCCAGCGCAAACTATCGTGTGTGCAGCAGCATCCAC
>JAJYJL010000248.1 GCA_021789565.1 Acidobacteriota bacterium | reverse complement strand
AAAGGGATTGAGGAGATCGTTCGGGAAGGACAGGAGCGCGGTGAAGTTCGTGCGGACATTGATGCAAAGTCGCTGGCGGTCATGTTCTGGGGAATGATCCCCGCGTCCGTTATTCTTTGGCACATGAGCGATGGGCAGTTTGACGTAACCCGGCAGGCAGAAAAATCCTGGGAGCTGTTCCGCGACGGGATTCGAGCAAGGTAAATTTTTTTGTGAGCGATGTGAACTATCGTTCACTTGGGAGAAGCAAAGATGGCGATTGAGACGATCAGGCAAAAAGCCGCTGGGCTGCGGCGTTACAGGAAACGCGTGGCAGTGCTGGCCGTCATCGCGGTGGCCGGCATTGCGATTTTCGCCTGGCTCGATGCACGCTCGCGAAACGATGACGAACCCATTCGCGTCTCGGGCAATATCGAGGTAACCGATGCTGAACTGAGCTTCAAGATTCCAGGCCGAGTGGAAGCGCGCCTGGTGGACGAAGGCCAGGCGGTGACGGCCGGCCAGACGGTGGCCTTGCTCGACAGTAAGGAACTCTCGCAGGACGTGAGCCGGAACAGGGCGGAATTGGAAGCCGCGCGCGCCGCTCTCGCGGAGCTCGAAGCCGGGTCACGGCCCCATGAGATCGCAGAAGCGCGTGCCGCGGCAAGCCAGGCTCAAGCGCGCCTGCAGGAATTGGAAGCCGGATCGCGCCCGCAGGAGATCGCGGTGGCCAAGGCGGCGTATCAAAGCGCGCGGGCGGACGCCAAGCGCCTGGCTGATGACTTCGACCGCTACAGCGGCCTTTACAAAAAACAGTTGGTTTCCACGCAGCAAAATGAAGCGGCCCGAACGGCATCCGAAATGGCCGACGCGCGCAAGCGCCAGGCGAAGGAAGAACTGGACCTTTTGATAGAGGGCCCGCGCAAGGAAGAGATCGCTCAGGCCCGCGACGCTTACGCGCGGGCGGAGCAACATTACAGGCTGGTCAAAATCGGGCCCCGTCGGGAAGACATTGAGCAAGCTCGAGCGCGTTGGGACCAGGCGCGGCAGTCGCTGGCGCTCGCGGAGACACGGCGTGGTTACGCCACGCTGGTTTCCCCGATGTCGGGTATGGTGCTCTCAAAGAGCATTGAGCCCGGAGAGTACGTTTCTGCGGGAACGCCCATCGTAACCGTGGCCGATCTTGTGAACGCCTGGCTGCGCGGATACGTGAATGAGACGGACCTGGGCCGCGTCAAACTCGGGCAGCCCGTGCGGGTGACCACCGATACCTACCCCGACAAAGTTTATGATGGGCGTATCTCCTTTATTTCATCGCAGGCCGAATTCACCCCCAAGAGCGTCCAGACGGAGAAGGTGCGTGTGAAACTCGTTTACCGCATCAAGGTGGATATTAAAAACCCCAACATGGAACTGAAGCCCGGCATGCCGGCGGACGCGGAAATCCTGACGGGAGGTAAATAATGGAAGCCATCCGGACGGAATCTCTGACCAAAACTTTCGGCGAACTGACAGCCGTGGACAGCGTGACGCTCAGCGTGGAGGAGGGAGAAATCTTCGGCCTCGTTGGCCCGGACGGTGCAGGAAAGACAACCATCATGCGGTTGCTGGCGGCTATTATGGACCCGACTTCAGGGGATGCATGGGTGGCCGGGCACCACACGGTGCGCGAGGCAACGGCCGTGAGCAACGACATCGGATACATGAGCCAGCGGTTCGGGCTCTACCCGGATCTGACGGTTGTGGAGAACATCCGTTTCTACGCCGACATCTACGGCGTGCCGCGCCGCGGCCGCGTGGAAAAGATCGAACATCTGCTGGCCTTCAGTAACCTGACGCCTTTCAAGAAGCGGCAAGCCGAAAACCTTTCCGGCGGAATGAAGCAGAAGCTGGGCCTGGCCTGTGCGCTGATTCACACGCCCAAGGTGCTGTTTCTTGACGAGCCCACGAACGGCGTCGATCCTTCATCGCGGCGCGACTTCTGGCGCATCCTTTATCAGCTTCTCCGCGAACACGTCACGATTTTTGTTTCCACCGCTTACCTGGACGAAGCCGAGCGCGCCAATCGTATTGCGTTGATGCATCACGGAAAGCTTATCGCCGTGGGCACTCCTGACGAGGTGAAGAAACTGATGCGCGGAAGCATCCTCGAGGTCCGCGCCTCGGAGCCGCGACGTGCTACAGCGATTCTTCGGGAGCAACTAGGGGCAGGGGCGGTAGGCCTGTTCGGCGACCGCGTCCATGTGGTCACCGCAGATCCGGAAGCGGCACAGCAACAGGTTGAGCAGATCCTGGCTGGCGCCGGCCTGAGCGTTGCAGGGCTCCGCCCCGTCGAACCATCGCTTGAAGACGTTTTTGTCTCCGTGCTGGCCGGAAAGGAAGGAGGGCAGCCAAGTGGACTTCGCTGAGGCGAGCAAGGCTGTGGTGATCAAGAATCTCGAGCGGCGCTTCGACTCCTTTGTGGCCGTGAACCGCATCAGCCTGGAAGTTGCGAAGGGTGAGATCTTCGGATTTCTGGGTCCGAACGGCGCGGGTAAATCCACCACCATCCGAATGCTGTGCGGCATCCTGGCGCCGAGTGGTGGCTCCGGCACGGTGGCCGGTTTTGACGTTCGAACCCAGTCAGAAGATATCAAGAGCCACATCGGTTACATGAGCCAGAGATTCTCGCTCTATGAGGACCTGACGGTGGAAGAAAACATCGATTTTTACAGCGGCATTTATCGCATCCCGCCGAAAAAGAAGCCGGCGCGCAAGGAATGGGTGATCAAAATGGCCGGGCTCCAGGACCACCGGCATGCCCGCACCGGAACCCTCTCCGGCGGCTGGAAACAGCGGCTGGCGCTCGGCTGCGCCACCATGCATGAGCCTGCCATCATCTTCCTCGACGAACCGACCTCGGGCGTCGATCCCAACAGCCGACGCCAGTTCTGGGACCTCATCTACGATCTCGCCGACCGCGGCGTTACGGTCTTCGTCACAACGCACTACATGGACGAGGCGGAATATTGCGACCGCATTGCCCTGATCTATCACGGTGAACTGATTGCCGAGGGCACGCCGGAGATGCTGAAAACAGAGTTCATGCAGGAAGACGTGCTGGAAGTGGCCTGCGAGCGGCCCCAGGACGCCATGGAAGAAATCCGAAAACTCAGCGGCATAAAAGAAGTCGCGCTCTTCGGCAAAGCTCTTCACGTGGTTGCCGGTGATGGTGAGGCGGCGGCACGCTTGGTGAAGGAATTGCTCTCAAAGAAAGGGTTCCAGGTGGAGCGGGTCGAAAAGATCGTTCCGTCAATGGAAGACGTTTTCGTCTCGCTGATTGAAACGCGCGACAACGGCGCCCATCCCATAAGCGAGGTGGAACGATGAATCATCGCCGTGCCTGGGCCATCGCTCGAAAAGAATTCCTACACGTTCTTCGCGATCCGCGCAGCCTGGCGATGGCGATCGCCATGCCCATGCTCCTCTTGCTGCTTTATGGCTATGCGCTGACGCTGGACGTGGACAACGTCCCCATGGTCGTCTGGGACCAGAGCCAGACCACCGCCAGCCGCGATTTTATCAGCCGCTTTAGAGGTTCCCGCTACTTTTCAATCGAGGGTTACGGCTGGAACTATCGTGAACTGGAGCGCGAGATCGGTTCCGGCCATGCGCTGGTTGCCCTGGTGGTGCCGAGGGATTTTGCCGACCAGGTCCGGGCCGGGCGTCCGGCGTCCGTGCAGTTGATTGTGGACGGGAGTGATTCCAACACGGCCACGCTCGCCGTGGGCTATGCCGACGTCGTTACCCAGGCTTACTCGCAGGCGCTGAGCCTGCAGGAAACCAGGCGGCTCGGCAGCCCGGTGCTCAACTCGCCCGTCGATTTTCGCCCGCGCGTCTGGTTCAACGCAGAGCTGGAGTCCCGCTACTACATTATTCCCGGGCAAATCGCGGTGATCATGATGGTAATCGCTGCGCTGCTGACTTCGCTGACGGTGGCGCGCGAATGGGAGCGCGGCACCATGGAGCAACTGATCTCCACGCCCGTGACGGGGCGCGAGCTGATCCTGGGAAAACTACTTCCCTATTTTTCGATTGGCATGGTGGACATGGTGCTTGCGATGCTGATGGGGGAGTTCCTCTTCCACGTGCCGCTGCGCGGCAGCGTGCTGCTGCTGTTTGCGGCGGCGGCAATTTTCCTGGCCGGAACCATGGCGCTGGGCATCCTGATCAGCGTGGTGGCAAAGAACCAACTGATGGCCAACCAGATTGCGATGGTGCTCACCTTTGTGCCGTCCTTTCTGCTTTCAGGTTTTGTTTTTCCCATCAGTAACATGCCGACCGTGATCCAATGGATTACCTATCTCGTTCCGGCCCGCTACTTCATCACGCTGCTCAAGGCCATCTACCTGAAGGGTGCGGGAGTTTCGGTCATGGCGGGAGACGGGATACTGCTGGTCGTCTATGCCGCCAGCACGATACTAATGGCGGTCGCAATGTTCAAGAAGAAGCTGGTGTAACCATGTGGGAACGCATCAAGCACATGCTGGTAAAGGAATTCATACAGGTCATCCGCGACCCGCGCATGAAGGCACTGGTCTTCGTCGTCCCGATCCTACAATTGATCATCTTCAGCTACGCCGCCAACACCGACGTCCACCACATCGCCACCGCCGTTTATGATCTCGACAACACAGTCAGCAGCCGGACACTGGTGAGCCGGTTTGTGAAGTCCGGTTACTTCGACGTAGTCGCATACATTTCAAACGACGCACAGGAGCGCGACCTGCTTGACCGTGGCGAGGTGCTGGTCGTTCTCCATCTGGATAAGGGCTTTGAGGGCGATCTCGTAGCCGGCCGCTCGGCGCCTTTCCAGATAATCGTGGATGGGACAGACTCCAACACCGCCAGCATTGTCCTGGGTTACAGCAACACCATCGTGCACGAGTTTTCGCAAGCCATCCTGGCACAGCGCATTCATCGCCTGCTCGGCGATGCACGCCAGCCCGGCCGGGTGACGCTTCAGACGCGCACCTGGTTTAACGAAAATCTTGAAAGCCGCACGTTTTTTGTTCCCGGCGTCATCGCTCTGATGATCACACTGCTCACCCTGCTCTTGACGAGCCTGGCGATCGTACGCGAGAAGGAAATCGGCACCATGGAGCAGATCATGGTCACGCCCATCCGGCCGGTGGAATTCATTCTGGGCAAAACCGTTCCTTTCGCCCTGATCAGCTTCGTGGACCTGGCCATGGTAGCGCTGGTAGGCGTCTTGTGGTTCGGCATCCCCGTGCGGGGGAGTTTTGCGCTGCTGGTGTTTGCCATGTCCGTCTACCTGTTGAGCGCGCTGGGCATCGGACTGCTGATTTCAACCATCAGCCAGACGCAGCAGCAGGCCATGATGAGCACATTTTTCTTCTTCATGCCGGCGGTGCTGCTTTCAGGCTTTATGTTTCCCATCGCCAACATGCCGGTGGTGGTCCAGTGGCTGACGTA
The DNA here is from genome assembly GCA_021789565.1 of Acidobacteriota bacterium. The sequence continues at coordinate 3,328 of JAJYJL010000248.1, read as the reverse complement.
TTTGAATCCCATGCGTTACGCCATGGTGATCCTCCGCGGCATTTTCCTGAAAGGCGTGGGCATGGACATCCTGTGGCCACAGATCATAGCTTTGGCGGTGATAGGAGCCGCCACGCTGGGGCTGGCATCGAGACGCTTCAGGAAGACGCTGGCGTGATTTGTCCGCAAGGGCCTTCGCCCTTGTGCCTTGGAACGAGACTGAATTTAACAGAGGGGAAAACGATATGAGCATACGACTTCACATCATCCCGATTGCAGCGATGCTGCTGACGGCGAGTGCAGGACCGTTGCTCGCCCAGCAAAAGCCTCCGCTGCGGCTCACTCTTTCGGAAGCCGTACGCCTGGCGCTGCGGCAGAATCCCGAGGTGCAGATCGCCCACCTGGAGGTGGCGGGCAGCCGCGAAGACCGCTTGATCGCGCGCTCGGCGCTCCTGCCGCAGGCGGGCCTGAGCGTTTCCGACGCGGCAGTCCGCCGCAACCTGGAGGCGTTCATCGGCCGGCGTATTCCAGGATTTCCGCAGCAGGTCGGGCCTTTCCAGAGTTTTCAGGCAGGGCCGGGATTTTCCGTTCCCATTTTTGATCTCACCCTCTGGCGCCGCTACCAAGCCTCCGGCCGGACGCTCGACTCGACCGAAGCCCAGCAGTTGACGGTGCGCGAGCGGACCACCCTCCTGGTGGTCTCGCAATACCTGGGCTGCCTGCGGGCGGCGGCGGACGTGCGCGCCGCGGAATCGCGCGTCGAGTTGGCCCAGGCGCTCTACGGCCAGGCGGTGGAGCTGCAAAAGCAGGGCATCAGCACCGCGCTCGATACCTTGCGCTCCAACGTCGAACTCCAGAACGAGAAGCAGCGGCTCATCGTCGCCCGGACCGCGCGCTGGACCTCGCTCTACGGCCTCGCGCAACTGCTCAACCTCGACCCGCATCAAGCCGTCGTGTTGGCGGACGAAATGAGCTTTTTCCAAACGCCTCAGTTCAGCAGGGAAGAGAGCATCGAGGGCGCCTACGCCGCACGTCCGGAAATCCAAGCGTTGCGGGCCCGGGAGGAGGCGGCGCGCCTGGAAATGAAGGCGGCGGGCGAGGAACGCTTGCCTAAGGTGCTGGTGGAGGGCAATTGGGCCTACCAAGGGCTTTCCGCGCCCACCGCCATTCCCGCCTACCAATACCAGGTGACGTTGCAGGTGCCGCTGTTTACCGGCGGGCGGATTCGCGCCCAGACCGCGAAAGCCGATATCCAGTTAAAGCAGCTTAACCGCCAGGTGGCGGACCTGAAGAGCCGCATCGCGCTGGAGGTCAAAACCGCCGTCGAGCAACTGAGCGCGGCGAGGACCGAAGTCGACGTCGCAAACCTTGGCGTGAAGCTCGCTCAGGATGAAGTTGAGGACGCACGCCAGCGCTTCCAGGCCGGTGTGGTCAACAACATTGAAGTCACCACCGCCCAGGATGCCCTCTCACGCGCCAACGACAACCAGATCGCCGCTTTCTATCGCTACAACCAGGCGCGCGCCGATCTTGCCCACGCCACCGGCCAGATCGAAAAGCTTTATACACACTGAGAATGGGCTTCAGAAATGAGTTTATATCTCAAGTACTGTCTTTCAGATGACTCAATATCCGTCAATCAGGCTGGAGCGTTGGCCCCGGCCCACCCTGATAATTGACCCTGTCGAATTCCAATTCCCTTGACGATCCTTTCAGCATGATTTCCGGTGTAGCTGACGATAACCACCGCAGATGCTCCAATAGGTGTCCGGAGTACGGGAGCCACAACGACCTGGCAATCGAGGCGGATCACCACGGCCTTTCCGACGTAGTTCCGGGTCTCTGCGCGCATCTTCTCAGTTACCGTTGCATCGAACTCGACGCTGACGCCATATTGCGGCGCACAACCACCCTGGACGACTCGGGCCTCTGAAATAGAAGTTAGTAACGCATGCACCGAAGGACACTTTTCTTGAACGTCTTCGCATCATGAGCGATCTCTTGCGAGAAGTGGATCTTTAAGAACGAAGCAAATTCGCAAACTGCGGCCTCTGCTGAAGAGTAGTTGAGACAAACTTCGGCCGGGCCAGAATTTGAATTTTGGAACAAATTGGAACAGGTTTTTGGAATTTGAGGGTCGTAAGTTATTGATTTAGTGGTGCCGCGGGACGGAGTTGAACCGCCGACGCCAGCCTTTTCAGGGCTGCGCTCTACCACCTGAGCTACCGCGGCAAGCAACAAACATTGTCAGATGGATTCACAGTTCTGTCAAGAAAGCGGATCGCACGATGCTTGCAAGCGGCGCGGGGAAAGTTGAGACGAAGGCGATCTTGTTGCGAACCACACGAGGCAACAGCCACTCGGCACGGCAGGTCCAGTCAATCAATCAAAGGCAGCAGGCTGAGTTATCGCGCGATCCCTTTGCGCAGCTACGCACTCCTATGAAGGCCGCACACCCCTGTTGGCGAGCTCATTATGGGATGCCGTAGCATGGCTTTCGCGCAAGTGAATTGACACCAAACCGATTGCCTGCCCATCGGCCCCAAGGCTTCAATCCACGGAAACTTTTAATGCCAGGGCCTGGCTGGCGGTGTGATCCGTCGAAACCGGAAACATCGCCGCCTGCACGGCTGGCGCAGCGGCCGCGCTCACCAGGGCCCCTTGCTCTTCACGCATGAAAACCAGCTTCGATACCCCCTGTGCTGCATCGACGGTTACGACATCGCCGAGGCAGACCTGCTGGGTGGCCATCAGGTTCGAAAGTGGAAAAACCAGGTGCCGTTCAATCGCCCGCTTCAGATGGCGAGCGCCGCTCTTGGGATCCGTCCCCTCGCGCAGCAGCAGGTCGCGCGCCGACCGGGTACACTTGAACACAAACTGCTTGCCCGGCGCCGCGGCGATAATTCGCTGTTGCACTCTGCCCAGTTCGATGTCGAGAATCTCTTCCAGATGTTCTTTTCGCAACGACCGGAAGACAATCACCTTATCAATGCGGTTCATAAACTCTGGAGAGAATTTCCGCCGGGCGGCCTCCACGGCCACGCGATAGATCTTATGGTCCAACTCCTCGCTGTCCGCTGGTGATTCGGCGGAAAAACCCATTCCGCCCCGCATCAGTTTTGAAACCTCGTGCGAGCCCAGGTTGGACGTCATAAAGATGATCGAGTGCGAAAAATCCACGCGGCGGTTGTCACCCAGCGTCAGCGTGGCTTTATCCAGGATTCCCAGCAGCAGGTGCCACAGGGCGTCCGAGGCCTTTTCAATCTCATCGAACAGGATAAAGGAAAGCTTCAGCGTCTCAGTGTAGTGCGCCTCCAGCGCCTCCTGCGTGATCAGAGGCTGCGTCTCG
>JAJYJL010000247.1 GCA_021789565.1 Acidobacteriota bacterium | reverse complement strand
CGACCGGTCGCGAATCAGTGCAAAGTCCGGAAAGCTCGGAAGCGCCAGGAAAATGACGCTGCCGGTCAGATAGGTGTTAATGGCGAAGAAATCCCACAGCAACGGCGAACGGAATTGCGGCCAGATACCGCGCTCGCTGGGATAAGGGATCAGCCAGAAAAACAGCCACGGCCGCCCCAGGTGAATCAGGGGAAACATGGCCGCAATCGACAGCGCAAAGACCGTGATGGCTTCCGCGCAGCGCGTCACCGGCCTGCGCCAGGAAGCGTTCGAAACGCGCAGGATAGCGGAAATCAGCGTGCCCGCGTGGCTGATACCGATCCAGAAGACGAAGTCCGTGATGTAGAAGCCCCAGAAAACCGGGCGGTTCAGCCCCGAGACTCCCAGGCCGTTGTAGATCTGATAGCCCCAGGCGTAGAAAGCTGCCAACACGAGGGCGCTCAAGATCGCCGCAGCGGCATAGAAGCGCCACGAGGCGTGATAAAGAGGGCGGAGTAAATCCTGGTTGATTTGTTCAGGCGTTTTGTCCATTGTGCCAGGTATCGCGTTTAAGATAAGTCACCTTCGGATGAGTTCCCAGTTCGTCGAGAAGCGTTGTGCCACGGCTTGAGCGTGAGAGTCGCGAAACCTTGCTCTCAGGATCGTTCAAATCGCCAAACACCATTGCCTCAGTCGGACAGGATTGAACACAGGCAGGGCTGAACTCGCCGTCCTTCAGAGGGCGTTTCTCCGCCTGTGCCTTGATTTCCGCTGCTTTGATGCGCTGGATGCAGAACGTGCACTTCTCCATGATCCCCACCGAGCGCTCAGAAACATCGGGGTTAAGCTGCAAATTAAGAGGTTTGTCCCATACCGGATTGTAAAAATTGAAGAAGCGGGTCAGATATGGGCAGGCGTTCCCGCAGTAACGTGTGCCGATGCAGCGATTGTAGATCTGCGCATTCAGGCCTTCGTCATTTTGGTAGCTGGCGTAAGTGGGACAGACCGGCTCGCACGGTGCGTCGCTGCACTGCTGGCAAAACACGGGGCGGTATTTCACCCTGATGTCAGGAAAGTCGCCCTCGTAGTACCGCTCCACGCGGATCCAGTGCATGGCACGTCCGCGCGCCGCCTGGTCGTCACCCACGACCGCAATATTGTTTTCAGCATGGCACGCAGCCACACAGGCTTCGCATCCCGTGCACCGATCTTCGTCGATCGCCATGCCCCATCGATGTCCCATAGAACTTTTCACCTTTCAGTGTTTTCGCTAAAATCAGATCAACTGTCGCTTGTTACCGGCGTCGATACTCGCGCGGCCATTCGCGTAACCCGCTGCCAAACAAAATGAGCTTGCCTTGCTTTCCGACCGGAGCAATTTTCACTCGTGTGGACGCCCAAGCCAGCGTGCCCGTTTCCGCTTCAGTCTGCGCGGCAAGGATTTTGATGGGGTTCACCCCGCGGTTGCTTGCGTAACGGCCATAATTCTCGTGACCCTGCCCCACCGGCATGGCCACCACGTCTGGTGCAATTCCCGGCGCAATCAAGGCAGGAGCCTGCAGTTTGCCGTGTTGGGAAGTCACTTCCAGCAGGTCGCCCTGTTTGACACCCATTTTCTCAGCCGTCTGGGGATTGATCTCGATCCAGGCACTCCACATGGCTGTCGAAATCGCGTCCGGCATCTCCTGCATCCAGGGCAGGTTGGCGTGGCGCCCGTCGCCGAACTGCAATGAAGCGTAAGGCAGAAAATTAAAAGGGTATTCCTGCGCGGCGCCGTCAAATTGCGGCTCCAAGAGTTTGGCTGGGGCCGATGCTTTCCCAACCCGCGTTGCGGAGGATGACCCGGCGCCCCACCAACCGCCATTGGCCTGCACCTGGCTCCAGAAATCGTCGGCGTCTTTCGCTGAGACCGAACCCGGATGGTTCCGAAGCGAATCAAAGGCCGCCTGCAGCATGTCCTGATATGTCTTCCAGGGCAGGGCCTTGGCGACGCTGCCACCCAGTTGTTGCGCAACCGCCAGCAGAACGTCCGGCATCTGCCGGGTGTGATGAAGAGGATTCATCGCCGGCGGCGCCAGGCTGGCAACCGCCTGCGTCGTTCCCGATTCGGGAATGCTGTCAACCCAGGATTCAAGATAGGAATTATCCGGCAGGATCAGGTCCGCCAGGATGCTGGTCTCATCGACAAAACTTCCAAAGCTCGCAATGAATGAAACCTTCTCCAACGCTTCCTGCACTCTCCACGCCGCCGGGCTGGCAAAAACCGGATTAGCGTTGTAGACCAGCAGCGTTTCTACCGGCGCAGAACCCTTCAGGATGCCATCGCAAAGTGCGCTGACGGTGGCCCCTTCTTTGCCGGGAATAAGGCCTGTCATGGGCGGCTGCGGAGTAAAGAAGCGCCCTCCCGGCTTTTCGACGCTCCCCAGCAGGGCGTTGAGGGCGTTCGCCGCCAGAGCGTTGGCCAGACCGTTCGTCTGCGCCAGCGGCGCGCCACCAATCAGCACCACGGCCGGCGAATGCGCTGCCATTTCGCGGGCAAGGCGCTCAATCCGCGCCGCCTCAACTCCCGTCAGCTTGGCTACCGCTTCAGGCGCATAATCTGGAAGCCCTTTTGACCAGCCCTCGATCTGTGCTCCGGCCTGGCCGGCAGCCTGTACGGGCCGCAATTTCTCATTCAGGATGACATGGGCAAAGCCGAGTGCCAGCAGACCTTCCGTTCCGGGTTTCGCGTAGACCCACTCGTCTGCGTTTGCGCCGGTCTGCGACATTCGCGGTTCCACTTGGACAAACTTGCCACGCTGGCCGGGCCGCCCCTGACGCATCGTCCCATAACCCAGATTCTGCGACACGGGTGAGTTCCACGTTCCCAGGAAATCCGTTCCCAGGGAAACAACATAGTTTGAGTTGCCCAGATCAAAAGTCGGCAACTGGTAATGGCCAAAGCTCAACTCGTTTGCCCGGCGCAGAACAGTCTGCTCAAAGAACTCGAATTTTACGGCAGGCGCCGCGCCGATCGCGTCGAGGAACCGATCAATCAGCACACCGCGATGGTCCTGCAGTGGTTCGGTGAGGAATGCTACCACCGACGCCTTACCCGGCGTCTTCGACTGCGGCAGATGTGAGGCAAGTTCCTTGATAGCGTCATCCCAGCTTATCTCCTGATACTCGCCCGTTCCCCGTGCTCCGGACCGGCGCAGCGGAAATCGAATGCGGTCAGGATTGTAAGTCACCTGCAAGCCAGCCTGTCCCCACGCGCAAAGCTTTCCGTGATTGACGGGATGCGCGGGGTTGCCTTCCAGCTTCTTGGCTAACCCCATGCTCAACAGGCCCAACTGCCCGTGGCGGGTCACTTCCGCTTCGCCTTCCATCACGCGCACCTGGAGGCCGCACCCGGCTGCGCATTGAGTGCAGACCCCGGGCTTCCATTGAGCAACGCCCGGGATAAGTTCTTCGTCCGGAATAAAACGGATGAGCTGATGCTCCGGCTTCCCACATGCGTCCAGCGCCGCCGTCGCACCGCCCACCGCCGATAATTTAAGAAAATTGCGACGATCCATAAGCCCCTTTGCACTTGTAGCTACAGCGGTCGACCCCCATCAGGGGCAGGCCGCTGTGCTTAGAAATGACACGTCGTACAATCCGTTGGCGCCTTATGCATCCGATGACAACTTATACAAAAATGCATATCCAGACCCGACTTGCGCACGGCAACCGTTTGCTTCCGCATGTCTCCGTGACACGTAGCGCAGTCCACCCCAGCGCGGATGTGAGGTCCGTGCCGGAACTTCACGTGCGCCGACGGATAGAACCAGTAGACGCGATGCCAGGGAATCAACTGGCCTTCCTTCTGATACGCGGCCACCTTCTTGATTTCCGGTTTGTCCGTTGCAATCACCTGATGGCATGTCATACAGAGCGGCACATTAGGAATGGTCGCATCCGGGCCGTCGGCCATTCCCTTATGGCAATCTGTACATTGCATCCCGTTCTGCAGGTGCTTCATGTGAGTGAAGGCAATCGGCTGCTGAACGTGCGTCGGATATTCATCGAAATAATCCCTGGCCGCAGCCAGCACGCTCGGATGCGCCGTCGTAAATTGTCCCGATGTTACGTAAGAGGGATGTTTCGCCTGAGGCTGATTGCCGCCCGAGCACGCAATAGACGTTGCCATCATTCCAGCCAAAACCAAACTCAGCCCAACTCTGTTCCAGCGTCTGAAAAGTATCATGAGGAGTAATCAATTCATCCTTTGAGTAATGCCCAGCTCAAAACTCATCCGGCTTCTGACGGGCTTTCCACCAGGAGCAGTCCGCCCTGCTCCCTCAGGCCACCGTCTTGACGAGCACGCAAACCGGCGACCAGGCTCTACGCTACGTCGCTAGGCTTCCCGTCCAATGCGAATATTGCCGGGATTCCTGAGGACTGGTTTCCCTGCCGCTACACGCGCACTCAAACAAAGGTGAGATCGAGACCTATATCTCACTACGGTTTGAAAGTAAACTCGAGTGTTGTGGCGTGGTGGGCTCGGACGCGCACGGTTTCTGTCTGCGTTCCGAAGGTGGCCGTCCAGGCTTCGATCGTGTATTCGCCCGGCGGCACACCCTTGATCGTAAACGTTCCCGTCGTACCCGTCACGTCGTGGTATGGGTTGCTCACCACCCCGATGTACGCCTTCATCCACGGATGCTCGTTGCAGCCCACCTGAATCATGATCTCCGGATGTGCAAACTTCTTGTAGATGGCTGCGCCACCCGGCTGTTGCGACTCATTCCACTGCGGATTGATCTTCGAATGCACGTGCACGTTGTGCATAGTGAAATCGCTGTTCAGGACCTTAAGCGTCTGTCCTACCATGACCCCCAGCACGTGCGGCACAAAAATGCATCCCTGCTGGTCCAGCACCACCGGAGTCTTCGGCACCGCGGCCTGCCCGCTCCCGCCCGCCTTCACATATACAAACACGTTCGGTAGCGTCCCGTTCGCGTTCACCGCCCCGTCCTGCACGTACACCTTTCGTCCCTGGTTCTCCCGCAGGCACTCCGGGTCCTTGTTCATATAGATTTCCTGCAGCTTCGGCCTCGCTCCCTCAAAAACCACCTTCCCCGTGATCTCTCCCGTAGCCGCCTGCTGGGCTCCCAAAGAAACGTTCGCCTGCGCGCCCCAAATTACAACGAATGCCACTATTACGGTGATAATACCTATACTTTGTTTGCGTTTCATGTTCGCCTTACCCCCGCTAAAATTTCCTTCTCTTCTTGCTTGTTCCTCTCCGGCTTCCGTTTCCTTTGCCGGAACCGCCGCTGGGAGACTTCTCCAATGCCCGTCTCCCGGCCGCCCCCTCGTCCTCTTAGAAGATGAACCACGCGGTAAAGTATACCGCGTTGTTGTCCGAGGCGTTCCTTCCCGCCGCGTCGTAGTTCGTCTTCCCTCCGTTGAATTTCAGGTACCCCGTGTACTGCGCCGTGAAATCGATATTCTGCCACGGCCAGTAAGCAAATTGGAGAATATATCCGTCACTCCCCGGATCGCCATTCCCGCTCCCGTCGATTGGTTGCTGCGCGTACAGCACCGGGTCCGTCGTTCCCCACGTGTTGAAGTATCCGGCCGTCGCCCCGTACTTGTTCCGGAAGTGATAAGTTCCGTCGAGCTTGAAGGTGCTCAGATCGTGATTCGGCATCGCCGCTCCACCCAGCGCGTACGTCGCCTCCAGGTTCGTGCTTTCGTGGATGTACGTCGTATGCACCGAAATCGTGTTGTTGTTCAGCGTCGGCAACACCCGCTCATACTGCGCGTCGGCAGCCACGTCTGTGAAATAATCCTCTGGGCCCGTAACCCCGCCCGGCGTTGACGCTGCGTGCATCCCGTAGGTCCCCACTTCCAAGTAGTTGTTACCCATTGTCTGCTGCCATGCCAGCCGCCAGTATGGCGCCGCTCCTCGAATGTTGATGCCGCAGCATGTACCATCATTGGGCTGCGGGCTCCCGATGTGCGCCGAACGATACACTGCCGCCGCACCATACAGATGGTCGTTCCACATGGCGTAGGTCCCTACGCCACCCACGTCTTGCGCCAGCCCGCCGTCAACTAGCGTCCCAGCCATCGGCGTTGGCGTCTGGTTCGGACTTACCCAAGGAAATCCCCATGCCGGCGTATCGTTCCACAAGTCCTCAACCGTCGGGTTGTTATTGAACGTGAACCCGTATACCAGGTCCTTCCCCGCAAAGGTCTTCCGGTTCGAATACCGTACGTCCGTGTTGTCCCAGCTGAAGTGATCTGCCTGCGCATCGTAGGTCACCTGAATAAAGCTCCCTACGTGGTCCGAAATAGCTCCCGCCAAAAACAGGCTGGCCGCCTGCGGGAATTCAGCGTTCCAGTTCTCCGTCCCAGGGCGCGGACGGTTCGTCCCCGAGTACGCAAACTGGATAAAGGCCGCGATCGGCATATAACGGTTCAGGTTCAGTCCCGCTTCCTGCCGCGCCGGCTTCGCCGTAATCTGAGGCATCCCCGTCATCGTGTATCCGTTCAACTTGAATGCCCGGCCGAACGGCGTCAATTCCGGCGGTATTGTGTGGCACGAACTGCACGGCAATCCCGTCTGCCGCGCATAACTCGTGATCGCCTGCAATCTCGTGCTTCCCATCAGCAGCAGTCCCACTACCGCGACTATAGTCCATATGTACTTGTTTACTGCTTTCAACGAACTCATTAAGACACCTCCAGAACAATTAGCTTCAAAAGCGTACGTACCGGAACACCAGGCCATCACTATCTGTTCGCCGCGCATGGCAACGAACAGGCCCGCCGTCCGGAGACGCAACATTCAATTCCTACTTGAGGATCTCCCTGACTTTTGCTGTCAGCTTGGAGATGCTCTGAATTGGGCGTCGAGGCATACGCCGAAGCTCATCATATAAAGGGAGCATGACCTCAAAAAATTCCAGCATCGCGCGCAGGCGCTCTTCTGTGTACTGGTCTTCCTGGGCCTCGGACCGCGCCAATTCATCCAGGCACTTATGCAACGTTGCCACCGTCGGCTCAATTTCCCGCCGTCTGCGCTCATCAAGAATTACTCGAAACATTTCCCAAGGGTCCTTGATCGCTTCGTAGTATTGCCTGCGGTCGCCACGGAAATGCACCCCCTTGATCAAACCCCAGTTCTGCAACTCATGAAGGCCTGAACTGACGTTTGAACGGGAAAACGAGAGAGCCGTCACAACATCCTCGGCGTTTAATGGTTCGGGGGAAAGGTAAAAAAAAGCGTGGATCTCCGCAACGGTGCGATTAACGCCCCACTTGCTGCCCATATCTCCCCACCAGGCGACAAAGCTCTCTGTTGCGGGTGAAAGGTCCATCCTATAATTACCGAGCTTCCCGAAATTATTGATAACACCGAAATATCAATCAACACGAAATAATTTGTAATAGCAGACCCTGATTCGACTGTGACCCCCATCACTTCGAATTGTGACCGGTATCACTTCAGACAGACGTCTAGTCAGCCGCGACCAACTAACCTCTTCATAATAAAATAATTGCTAAAGTCAGTTTGTACTAGCCCGTTAGGGACAGCTCGACAATAATGAGTAAAAACGGTCTGCCCGGAAGACATCTCTGCCGCTTCTTGAGCCGGAAGTCGGAGTCAGCCGTCAGCATTACCCGGCGGACCCAACGGACAAAGGTTACATGGTCGCACTGTGTTTCGAGCACAAATCCTGGCCAAGAGAACATTGAAGGCGCTTAATTTGGGAAAGGACAGATTGTGTGTTTCCAGAAAGGCAAGACGAGCGGATGAGCAATAATTGGATCTGCCGAATCGGGCCGCGATGGTTCGAGGAGCCTTCCTTGCAGCGAGTCAGTTGAGAAGGTCCTTAATAGTGGCTGTTACTTTGAAGAGATTTTGAATAGGGCCGTTCGGGAGGCGTCGAAGCTGATCATACAGGGGAATCATCGTATCGAAGAAGAACACGACATCACGCATTCGCTCCAGTGCGTGAGTATCTTCGGGAACAGTGCGCTCCTGCGCTTCGAGGCAGGAGTGGAACACGCTGATAGCCGGATCGATCACTCGTCGCTTGTGGTCGTCAACGATGATACGGAACGCTTCCCAGAGGCTCTTCTTGGTTTCAAAGTATTGTCGTCTTTCACCGCGAATGTGGACCGGGCTAATAAGACCGAGCCCCTCCAGTTCCCTCAGGCTTGCACTCACATTCGAGCGTGAAACTGAAAGGAGGGTTGAAACATCTTCTGCGCTCAGTGGTTCAGCCGAAAGATAAAAAAGCGCATGCACCTCAGCAACCGTGCGGTTTACGGACCATTTGCACGCCATTTCCGCCCAAACCGATATAAATTTCTCTATGCTGGGTGTGAGGGTCATATATTCTTGCTCGTCTCGCGCAGTATTTTCGCTTTTCAGCCAAACTACCCGATTGCATACCATCCTGTACCAATAGAGAATTTGCGCCAGTGATACGTCTCACGCATGGCAGTGAGCCATGTCACATTTCATCCTGAAGTCACTGGCGTGCTGAATAGAGCTGAACGGTCGGGTTTGACAAGAAACTCAAGCCGAGTGAAGAGAGCGGTTCAAATGCCACTTCTCGGCTTCGGCGAACGGAGGCCAAATCACTGCGGCCCCTACCTCTCATCATTGAGTTCCAGAACACCGTCTGCTACTATTGGCTCGCATTCGATCCCAACCAGCGGAGGGTTCCCATGGCATCGCGACCGCGAGTTGTTTTCCTCCTGATTGCTGTTACAACTCTACTCATATCATCCTGTGGTCCGGGCACAGGATCACACGGCCTGAAGGCATGGTATGTGGACTCGCTG
>JAJYJL010000246.1 GCA_021789565.1 Acidobacteriota bacterium | reverse complement strand
AGTTGATCCATAAGATTCAGCGTAAGCTGCTCGCCTATCGCGATCCTGACAACGGGCAGCCGGTCTTGCAGGATGTCTACCTCTGCAAGAACATTGACCACGGCCCTTCCATGAAGGACGCGCCAGACCTCCAACTCAATTTCCAAATCGGTTATCGCACCTCGTGGCAAACGGCTCTTGGCGCCGTTCCCGCAGACATCATTGTTGCCAACATGCGAAAGTGGAGCGGCGACCACTGCGCCTCCGACCCTAGCAATACCCCGGGTATTTTCTTCTGCAATCGGGTAGTTGATACGCCGCGCCCGAGTATTCTAGATATCGCTCCCACGGTCCTGAAGATACTGGGCGCCGCTCCACCGGCCCGGCTGGATGGAAAACCATTAGAATTCGCCCCGAAATCGTCAAGCGAGTCGATCCGGTAGAAAACGACTGCTTTTGGGAAACACCCATTCCGCCAGGCCGCAGCCTTACCCACACAGTTATGATCAAGGAATAATGAAGATAAAAATTCCGGCACGAGTCGAAGAAAATGCTCGCGGGACGCTGGCGGGCGCGGCGTGGCTCGACCGGTTGCCGGAGACGCTGGAAACTCTCTCGCGGCGCTGGTCCCTGAATCTTGGCGAGCCCTTTGACCACGAGGATGTCAGGGGTGGATGGGTTGCGCCGGTAACACTCCCAAATGGCGCGCCTGCAGTGCTGAAGCTCGGCATTCCGCACATGGAAGGAGAGCATGAAATCCATGGGCTGCGTTTCTGGGACGGCGATCCGACGGTGCAACTGTTCGAAACTGACGAGGATTATGGGGCCATGTTGCTTGAGAGGTGTTTGCCTGGAACGGCGCTGCGTGCGGAGCCGGAAGCCGGGCAGGATGCGGTGATCGCAAGGTTACTTCGTGGATTGTGGCGCTTGCCCTCCGCGCCGCATCCTTTTCGCCCCCTGTCCGCGATGTTGAAATATTGGAGCGACATGACGCTTGCGGATGTTGAGCAATGGCCCGACGCGGGGCTGGTTCGGGAAGGTCTTCGGCTCTTCCATGAGTTGCCCCGAACTGCGCCAGCGGACGTGTTGTTAGCAACTGATCTGCACTCGGGTAATGTCCTCCGTTCAAAACGGAAGCCGTGGCTTGTAATCGACCCCAAGCCTTTTATCGGTGACGCGGCCTACGATTCCACGCAGCACCTGTTCAATTGCACCGGACGGTTGCTGGCGGATGCCGACGGGATGTTCCGTCGCATGAGTGACCTTCTTTCCGTGGACCCTGAGCGGATCCGGCTCTGGACCTTTGCACGGGCGGCTGCGGAACCGCGCGACGATTGGAATGACGAAGACTTTTTGGCAATCGCCAGGGCAACGGCTCCGTAGGAAGTGAATTCCGTGTCCTGGGCGTTGGCCCCGGGAGAACATCCCTCCTTCAGAATGCGCGAGTTTCGCGGGAACAATGAAACGCCCCTTCCTCCATGACATCGCAGAGAAAAGAATTGAAGGTACTCCCGAAATCTCACGGTGCTAGAATGCGGAGTCGTTATGAGAAAGCGTGCGGTGAACCTTTACCGGACATGGGGGTAACCTGTGAACGAAAAAAGAGAGCGTGATGGCAAGCGAAAGAGTGCGCCGGCGCATAGTATCTCGCGTCGAAAGTTTTTGACCGGCGCAACCACAGCGGCATTGAGTGCCGCGCCAAGTGGTCTCTGGGCGGGCTCGTACGCTGGTGGTGAGCTGCGATTATCAGGCGCCCGCGAGCAGAGTAAGTCTGATGCAATGGAGAAATCAGTTATTGGAATGATCCGCGTGGACGCCACGCCCGGGCATGAGACCAATGCGTTCAGACCAAGCGAAGCTCTTGGGACCTCGATTGACATGCTGCCCTACAAGTCGGTGGACAAGCTATATACCGAGAGCACCATCAAGAAATGCCTCTCCGCGGGGTGGGGACCGATGACTTACCGGCAGCATACCGAATTGCAGATTGCCGCGTGGCACTGGAACCCGGCAGGCACGTGGAGCGATGCGGCGGGCAAGCAAGGTTATTTCACTGGGAGTTCGGAACTGGGCGAGCCGATCCGCCACTCTTACGGTTACCATTTGCGCCATCGTGGCAATACCCGAAACGGAGGAACCGAATCCGGCTTCTCGCGTTTGACTGACGGAGACCCCAGTTCTTACTGGAAGAGCAATCCCTACTTAGCCGAGCGTTACACCAGCGAAAGCGATTCGCTCCATCCACAATGGGTTATTGTGGACCTGGGCGCAGAACAGCCGGTGAATGCGATTCGCATTGATTGGGCAGATCCTTACGCACGCGAATACCGGGTGGAATACTGGACCGGAAATGAAGACGCCATGAACAAGCCCACAAGCGGCGTGTGGAATACTTTCCCCGTGGGCAACGTGAAGGAAGGCCGCGGCGGAACAGTCAATTTAAAGCTCTCCTTGTCACCGACACCCGCGCGGTTTGTGCGCATATTGATGACCGAATCCTCTCATACTGCCGATACTCATGGACCCGATGATCCCCGTAACTCAGAAGGTTATGCCATCAAAGAAATCTATGTTGGTACGTTTGACGGCCAAGGTAAGTTTGTCGACCTGGTGCAGCACTCACCGGACCAGAACCAGACGGCGACTTACTGCTCCTCCATAGATCCCTGGCACACGGAATCCGATCTCCACATGGAGGGCGGCGAACAAACCGGGTTCGACCTTTTCTTCACCAGCGGAGTCACAAACAACCTGACAGCCATTATTCCTATCGCCATGCTTTACGGAGTTCCGGAGGATGCAGGGGCGCAGATCGCCTATCTCAAAAAACGAGGATATCCCGTTTCCTACATCGAAATGGGCGAAGAGCCCGACGGTCAGTACGCCATGCCGGAAGACTACGCGGCGCTTTACATTCAATTTGCCTCGGCGATTCACCGTCTGGTGCCTGAGGCCAGGCTGGGAGGTCCGATTTTTCAGGGCGTCAGTGAAGATATTAAAGTCTGGCCTGATGCTCTGGGCCGGACGTCATGGCTGGGCCGGTTCCTGGATTACCTGAAATCGCACGGCCGCATTGAAGACTTGGCCTTCATGTCCTTCGAGCATTACCCATTCGAGCCTTGTGCGGTGACTTGGGCAGACCTTTACCGCGAGCCTGAACTCGTCAGCCATATGCTTGACGTGTGGAGAGAAGATGGCCTGCCCGAAAATGTCCCGATGATCATCACGGAGAGCAATCTCTCCTGGAACCTGAATCAATCATTCGTTGATATATTTGGCGCCCTCTGGCTGGCGGAATATGTGTGCTCGTTCCTCTCGGCAGGCGGCGCCGGAATCTACTATTTCCAATTTTTCCCGCTGCCGCTCAGGGCCGGCTGTCATGGATGGGGAACCTTCGGCACGTTCGTTGCCGGCGAAGACTACGAGATCAAGGGATACACGTCGCAATATTTTGCATCGCGGCTGATAAATCTGGAGTGGGTGAAACCTGGCAACGGAATGCACCATTGCTACCCTGTCTCGACCGACATTCGGGATGGGGCAGGGAATGAATTGCTGGCCGCCTACGCGTTGCGTCGGCCTGACGGGGAGTGGTCCCTGATAATCGTCAATCGAGACCAGGAAAATGCCCGAAAAGTTCGCCTCGCTTTTGAAAACCATTCTGATCATCAGGAAGACGTCTTCGGTGGTGAAGTTAGAATGGTGACCTTTGGAACAGAACAGTTCCAATGGCATGCGAACGGAAAAAACAGCCATGCCGATCCGGACGGGCCACCAGTGGTTTCAACTGTGCACGCTGCAAAGGAAACGTCGTTCACCTTGCCGAAGGCTTCTCTGACGGTTTTGAGAGGCAGAGTTGGAGCGTGAAACGCAAATCGCAGAGAGGACGCTGCAAGAATGAGGGGGTGGCGTTGATGAAAGAGAAGTCGTTGTGAAACCAGAGCAAACTCCGTTACGCTGGGGCTGGTGGTGTAACCCAGGAGCATCCTTGATTACTTGCTTGTCCAGAATTGTCCAGGCGGCAGTTTTGGTTGGATTCCTTGGAAAACCGGGTGTTGCCGCACAGAAACCTGCGAACGTGGTGGTCGTTACCATCGATACTCTTCGCGCCGACCACCTTGCTTGCTACGGATACAGCCACATCAAGACACCCAACATCGACCAGTTAGCGGAAACGGGAGCCCGTTTTGCGAATGCCTTCACTCCGGTGCCCATTACTCTTCCCGCGCACACGGCGCTGATGACCGGCCAATATCCGATGGCGACGGGGATCCATGATTTCAGCGGAAACAAGCTGGCTTCCGGCACGATGACTCTGGCCCGAGTTCTGAAGGGCCGCGGATACTCGACCGCGGCATTTCTCGGGTCGGCGGCGCTCGACTCCCGCTTCGGCCTGAACGAGGGCTTTGACACCTACTACGATCATTTCAATCTCGGCCGATTCAGAGAAATCCACCTGGACGAAATCGAGCGGAGAGGCGACCAAGTAGTAGATCTGGCCCTGAAGTGGCTTGAGTCGCACCAGCAAAGGCCATTCTTCCTGTGGGTTCACCTTTATGACCCGCATGCTCCTTATAATCCTCCCGCGCCCTTTTCCAGCCTTTACCGAAGCCATCCTTACGACGGGGAAATTGCATTCGACGATGTGCAAGTCGGGCGGTTGTTTGACTACCTGAAGCGACAGCATCAGTACAAGAATTCAATCATCGTCCTGGCCAGTGATCACGGTGAGAGCCTTGGAGAACATGGCGAAAAAACACACGGCTTCTTTATCTATACCGCAACCCTGCATGTCGCATTGATTGTGAGAATCCCAGGCGACGCGCCGCGGGTGGTACAGAAGAGTGTTTCACTGGTAGACGCGATGCCCACCGTTCTTCAGGCCCTTGGAATCGCCCCGCCCGCAAGCGTCCAGGGGCAAAGCCGCCTTGGCTTGATCATGGGCAGACCTGCGGAAAAGCCATCAGGCCTTTATGCCGAGAACTACGCCCCTCTCATTCACTTTGGTTGGAATCGATTGCTGGGTATCGAATGGCACGGGATGGAGTACATTGAAACAACACGACCCGAACTGTACGACTTAAAGACTGATCCGCACGAGCTTCATAACCTGTACAGAACGCACCAGGCGCTGGCGCACGAGATGGACGAACGGCTTCAGGATCTGGTCCGCCGCTACACCCCTGCATCGAAGGAATCTGCAACTGTCGGGCAATCGACTGATCCCGCCCTTCTCGCAGGTCTTCGCTCTCTCGGTTACGCGGCAGTTTCGGCCGCGAATTTTCCCCAGGCGGATACCAGGAACCTTCCCGATCCCAAGGACCGCGTTCAGGCCTATAACCTGGTCTCGGAAGCTCTTGTAGACAAGCAGCGTGGCCGCTATGAAGAATCGTTGCGCAGGTTGACGGAGGCAGAGAAGATCGCCCCTGAGACTTTGACGATTCGCTTCCTTGCTGCACAAGACGAACTTGAGCTTAGGGATTTCGCCCGTGCCACAGAGGGCTTTCAGTATGTCCTGGATCACAATCCAAGCGACGGCACAGCGGCTTATTACCTAGGAGTGGCACAGCTCGGTACCGGTAATGTCGGCGGCGCTGTGAGCTCGTTCCAGCATGCACTCAAGATCGACCCCTACAACTTTTCCGCCGCCTACGATCTCGGAGTCGCCTACACTCGCCAGAAGCGAGTTAACGATGCCATCGGCGCTTTCCAGCGCGCTGTTGCGATCCTTCCGGACTATGCCGAGGCGCACGAGGCGCTCGGGGAACTGTACCTCTATCTCCAACGACCGAACGATGCGGCCAGGGAACTCGAACGCGCCGTTGCTGCCGACCCTAAAATGGCCAAGGCCCATTATGAGTTGGGTCGTGCCTATCAGGCCCTCGGTCTGGAGGGGAAGGCCCGGCAGGAGTTCGCCCGGGCTAAAGCACCCTGAACCTGGATTGGTGCGGGCGAAAGGAGCCGAGAGGCGAGAGCGACGAAGGCCCGGAGTGTAATTTTTACCCGCTGTTCAGAAATGCAACAAAAAATCACGCAATTATTTGGACTATTCAGTTAATATACTGATAATAAAGTACTTATTTAAGATCCGGGACAATGCATCAAAATCCCAATTGTCCCATCTTGAGGCCAGTCCGATCAAATGTAGCCTACTTAGATAGTTTACATCCCGCGGGATTCGCTGCTGCCTCCGCCTGACCGCCTCTACCCTCCTCAGTATTCCCCTGGCAACAATCCGGGCTTGAAAGCCGGCCAGGCACTCTTGGCCTATCCGGGCCAGGAGAACTCCGCGACCGGGCCTGCGGGAACACAGAAAACGCTCTTCTCCCGTCTCCCATCTCTGCCGACCGGCCCCGGCTCGCCAAAGCCCGGACACAACACCGGATCCTGTTAACAACCCTTGTGCCTGCAGCGGATGAGGTCAGCGCGAGGGACAATGACACAGGCTAGTGCGTGACGGACGGATTGGCGACAGGCATTTCAGGCGCCCTGAGGCGGGCCTTCTCGCACCGGTAAGCCGACGTACGCCCAAGACTTACGGCAACTTACAGATCAGCCTTATCCGCTGATCGATGTCTTTTCATATTTTTCGCTTGACAAGGCTTCTTAGGAGTGATAGGAACCCATAGTAGAAAAAGGCGAGGCAGAGTAATATATTTTCAGGCTCTTTCTAAAAGTTCTTAAGTAAGTGAGGCTCGCCACCAGAAGGACTGTTCCGGCAAGCCACGCCTTTCTCTCCAGAACAGTAAGCCTGCTTTGCTGCAAGTTGCGTCGGGTCATAATGTTGCTGCGTGCGAAAGTGAGGTGTTTATGCGGACGAGACCCGCTAAGCTGTCGTACTGCAAGTCATCCTGGCGGAGGTTGGACCAGAGCTACCTACCGGGCGCTGCCATTCAAATTCTCTTAGCCTTTGCCACCCTCGCACTACTCGCTGTGCCGCTTCGGGCCCAGCTCTACAGCGGGAGTGTCACGGGCGTTATTACCGATCCCACTGGAGCTGTGATTCCGGGGGCAAAAGTTACTCTGACCGACACTACAAAAGGCTATACCTTCACTGCCTCGAGCACCGCTCAGGGGCGATACATCTTGCGGAACCTTCCTCCCAGCACATATGAGCTGGCCGTGGAGGCGACAGGCTTCAAGAAATCCACGCGCACCGGCATCACGTTGAACGTCAACGAAAACGCTACGGTGGACATGAGCCTGGAGTTAGGAACCACCACCCAAACCGTGCAGGTTTCCGGGGCTCCTCCGCTCCTGGCGACGCAGGACGCCACCACCGGCCAGAACGTGAATCGCACTTACATCAACGACCTCCCGCTGATTGGGCGCGGCGTATTTGACCTGGCGTTTCTCTCCCCGGGGGTCAATCCTTCTCCCGGGCTTGCGTTCGGGAACAGCGATGGTGTGGCCAACAACTTCACCTCGAACGGCGGGCGCAACGCCACCTCTGACATTCTGATCGACGGTGTCAGCACCACCGATTACGAGCAGAACAGCGCCATCGTGGTCCCGCTCTACACACCTTCCGTTGATGCCGTACAGGAATTCAAGGTGCAGCAGAACAACTTCAGCGCTGAGATCGGCTTCAGCGGCAACACGGTCCTTAACGTTGTGATGAGGTCAGGCACCAACCAGCTCCACGGCAGCCTTTACGAATTCCTGCGAAACGAGAAATTGGACGCGAACAACTGGTTCAACGATCGGGCTGGGATCAAACTTCCCGCCCGCCGCTTTAATCAGTTCGGCGGCACGGTCGGCGGACCTATAGTTCTACCGCACCTATATAACGGCAAAGACAAGACCTTCTTCTTCTTCGATTACCAGGCCACGCGTGACCACTCGGCCCAGTCGTTCCGCGCAGGCGTGCCCAGCGCGGCCGAGCGGAGCGGCAATTTCGGCGAGCTTTGCGCTTACGCTGGAGGCACTTTCGACAGCAGCGGTGCTTGCTCGGCTGGTGCCCAGCTCTGGGACCCCTATTCAGGCGTTTATGACTCCTCCAACGGCGGCCCGGACCGCTCTGCAATGGTTCCGTACAACAATATGGCCACGTACCAGAGCGCCGGTGCTCCGGGTTTGAATGGTACGCCCTACCAGATAGCCGCGACGCCGGGGAACATCATTGATCCGGTGGCGCAGAAGATGATGTCCTACTATCCGCTGCCGAACGTCGGCACTCCTGCTGTCGTGGATGCGCTGGGCAACGTCGTCACCCCCGCCTCGGCTGGCTACGACCCCTATAATAACTGGGCGGGCGCGGGCGTGAACATCAACAACGGGGACCAGTACGACATCAAAATTGATCAGCGCTTCAGCAACAACAACCTGCTCTCAGCGAGGTATTCACAGGGCTGGGGCAACGGACACAGCGCCAATTGCTTCAAAGACCCTCTTGATCCCTGCACCGGAGGTCCTGTCATCAGCTCCGAGCATGCTTTCGTGCTGAATGACACCTGGACGCTGAATCCTACGACGGTAATTAACTTCGGCTACGGGTTCACCCGTGCTTTCAGTTGGGGAAAAGGTATTGGGGCCGACTTCCCAAGCTTCAACCCCGTTACGGACCTGGGTCTTCCTTCCTACATCACTGATTCCGGGTTCCCGGTCGCTCCGGACGCGTATATTTACGGCGGCTACCAGGGCGCCGGGTGCTGTGGAGATCTGGGATATCAAGGCTGGGCGATCATCAAGTATGGCCAGGAAACACACGATCTGCTGGGTAGTCTTGATAAAATCGCCGGGCGGCATGAAATCAAGGTGGGTGCAGAGTATCGAATGCACCGAATCACCTTCGGCCAGCCGGGCGCGCCGGCCGGCATCATGACTTTCGAT
>JAJYJL010000245.1 GCA_021789565.1 Acidobacteriota bacterium | reverse complement strand
CGTTCATAGCATCAGTGGCCGCCCGCATGTGCCAATGGTCAGGCGTGCCGATGATCACGGCGTCAATGTCCTTGCGAGCCAGGATTTCCGCGTAGTCACGAGTGGTCTGGATGTCGCGGCCCCAAAGCTCTTTGGCGTGGGCCAGCCGCCCGTCGTAACAATCCGCAACAGCTCTGACTTTCACCCCGGGAACCTGCGCGGCCGTCTTCGTATCGGATTGGCCACGGCCCCCGGCACCAATCAGGGCAATCTGCAGATGATCATTGGCTGCCACCGGCTTTGCCGGCTCACCCTGCTCCTCGGCCATGGCGTGAACCTGCACGCCACCCGAAAGGAATGTTCCCACCGTCATGATGCCTCCCGTTTTCAGGAAGTCTCTCCGATCCACTTTTTCCGCCATGGGCTTTCACCGCCTGAATCATGGAAGTTTCTAACGTCCGGTACTCTACTGGAGAGATTCGCCGGCGTCAATCCTGAATTGCATACCGAGCACGCAACGGAAAACGGGCGTACCCATGGGCGGCCCTCAATCAACTAACTGCGGAGAAGGGAAGAATTGAAAACAGTTAATACTGGTGGACCTTGATGACGGTGTCGCCGCTGAAGGTAACGAAGAGGACGTGGGGCGGGAGGCCATAGAGCCAGTCTTCAGTTTCTTCGCCATCCGGCTTGGTTTGGCGCACTTTGCGGAAGGGAGTGCCTTTGGCGGAAAGCACGGCGTCACGGTCCATTCCGACAAGGACCTCGTGTTTGCGGATGGCTTCTTTGAACTTTTCAGGCACTTTTGGCGAATAGAGTTCCGTGGGCAACTGGCGGTGGAAATCGAGAGCCGCGCTCAACAGCTTCTTAGCCTGCTCCACACTCAGGTCGGGGACATTTTTGCCCTTGAAAGCCAGCGTGATGGAAGACCCGTAGGCAATGGGGTTCTGCTGCTGTTGTGTGTCGAGCGGCTGCATCATGCCGCCCATCCCGATTTGAATGTGCTGGTACCACTTCTTGTGGCGCTTTCCGCCGTTATTGATCTCAAAAGTAACAGCATGGTGCTTGAACTGGATTTTCGTGATTTCGACGGGTATTCCGGGCTGAATTGCAGCGCCGTTCGAGCGGAGTTCCTTCTGCGCCCGCTCCTGGTCAACCTGCCCGTTGCTGTCGATAAACAGACCGCGCTTCCCTCGCGGCAGCACGATTTTGGCAACGGCAATTTCGCGGTCCAGCCCCCGGATGAGGAGGATTCGACCCAGCTCATCAAGGTTCTTTTCTTTTGCAGGAGAAGATACCGGCCCGGCCAGCAGAACCGCTGCAACAGCCATCAGCAGCAGAGTACAATGCCTGCTCATCCTGCCGCTACGCAAGGCCCGGTTACAGGATTTCAACTGGATTCTACGCAGGGGAGTTGCGGGAGGTTTCACATGCCCAAGGCACTTGCCGTAAATCATGGCCTTACCCACGATTGGGCGCATCCGATGCGCCGTCTCCAGCGTTTCCCGCTCGGGATACCGCCCCTGAGAAGAGAGTGCCTGCAAGTCCTTTTTCTTCTCCAGGACCGAGGGCCAGCCGCCGCATCTCGCCCCGTGGTAAAGATGCGCCTGGAACCGAAAAAGTAAACCGTTCCCGCCGCGATTACGCCTAACCCTAGGATACTACCTTCCGGCCCATCCGCGCCACCAGTAACCCACAGCGGTCCGCTGATTTTTTTCTGAAGGACCCCACGCGGAAAGGCCATCCCGCTGACAGGGAGTCCACGGACATATCCCTGAACAAAATTCCGGGCGAAATGGATACCGACCGGCAGCCAGGCGAACGGCGCAGGCATGCCGATCTCTACAATTCCAGCAGAGGTGACTACGGTCAGAATCCCCACTACGGAAAGAGGCAACCGTACGACAGGCCGAATGCGTCCATCTTCAAAAAGGACCCTGTGAAGCATTGTCATCACCGATGTACGCCGCGCACCTGACGGACGGTTGACCACGTCCGGCCACATACGAACCGTTGTTTCCCCAGAGCACAGCAACCGGCACAAGTTTGCGCCATTGGCCCTTATTCTCGTAATTTTGGCTAGGGGAAGCAATGGCGACCTTGCTTTGTGTTCACGATGGTGCTTTAATGGGCCGCCTGATCGTTGAGGGGGGCACGATGAAGCAAACACGATTGATCTACGTCCTGCTGGTTGCAGCGGGCATCATCGTCAACGCAGTAAGGATGCCAGCTGGCGGCCCGGCTTCAGCGAGAGAGAAATCTCGGCCGCCTGCAGCGAACCTGGCCCCAGCGCCTCCCATGGGATGGAACAGCTATGACAGCTATGGCGGGGACATTAACGAACAGCAGGTGAAGGCCAATGCCCGCTACATGGCCGACCATCTGGCCATCTATGGCTGGAAGTACGTTGTTGTGGACTATTACTGGTACTATCCGAGCGGTCACGTTAAAGGCAGTCCGGTGATGGACGACTACGGCCGCCTGCTTCCCGCACCCAACCGATTCCCATCCGCCGCCGGCGGGCAGGGATTCAAGCCTCTTGCGGATTACATCCATTCTCTGGGGCTGAAATTCGGCATTCACATCATGAGAGGTATCCCACGGGCGGCTGTTGAGGAAAATCTGCCCATCCTCGGAACAAAGGCACACGCAAAGGACATTGCCAACCTGCTGAACACCTGCTCCTGGTCTGACGCGATGTACGGGGTGGACGTTTCAAAGCCTGCGGGACAGGCTTACTACAACTCGCTCGCAAAGCTTTACGCAGGGTGGGGCGTGGACTTCATCAAGGCCGATGACATGAGTCGCGCCCGCGACGCCTTCGGCGAAGTCTACCACGCACAGGAAATCGCGGCGCTTCGCAGGGCCATGACAGAATCCGGCAGGCCTATGGTGCTGAGCCTTTCGCCCGGCGCTACGTCGCTGTGCGAGGCCGCGCACGTCGCGCGCTATTCACAGATGTGGCGAATTTCGGACGATATGTGGGACAACTGGCCGGAAGTGCGGGACCAGTTTGGATATTGCCGCCTATGGGCGCCGCACATCGGGCCGAACCATTGGCCAGATGCCGACATGCTTCCTCTCGGCCTGCTGCGACTTCGCGGATTTGATGATGGCCCCCGGCTCAGCCGCCTGACCCGCGACGAACAGATTACAATGATGACCCTGTGGGCGATTTTCCGCTCGCCGCTGATGATGGGTGGAGATCTGCCGACTCTGGATCCCTTCACCCTATCACTGCTGACGAATCGGGAAGTCCTTGCCGTAGACCAGCACAGCTCCGGCAATCACCTGCTCTTCACACGCGGCAACCAGATAGCCTGGGTCGCGAACGTTCCTGGAACAGCACAGAGATACGTTGCGCTGTTCAACCTGGGAGAGTCGCCCGAGGATATCAGGGTATCCTGGAGCGAACTGGGGATGGCCGGAAGGGCTCCCGTTCGCGACTTGTGGAAGAAGGAAAACTTAGGTGGTTTTGACAAGGCGTTTTCAACCCGGATTAGTCCGCACGGCGCAGGCCTTTATCGGATCGGGACAAGATAGCCCGCACTTTGATGATTATCCGGATCGAGCGCCGACCCCGTCGGATGGACCGCCTGGATGAGCAGGAAACTGGCCGCCGGATCTATCCGCCTTCTTCAAATAACGGGCCGGTAAACACAAATGGGCCACGCCCGGGTGGTTCGCTGTGGCCAGACTCCCAGTTCCTCCAGCCAGTCAGAAGGGTGTACACTTTGTCTGGCCGCAGTTGCGAAACAGGATAAAGCGAGCCGTGCCGCTTAGACGTGAAATGGATGCGAGCCTGAAAAATGCTGCTCAGACTTTATCAGTGGTTGCCACCCGACGGCGTAAAAATCGTGCTCGTGCTTTTCCTATCTTTCCTGATCGGGATAGAACGAGAAGAGCACAAGAAACAGATTGAACATTACGCCTTTGGCGGAGTGCGCACCTTTCCCCTCATCGGGCTGATTGGTTACTCGATGGCCGTCATGGCGCAGGGCCAATTGTTGCCGGTCACGCTGGGGTTTGTTGTGGTGGCAGGTTTTCTGCTGCTCTCCTATTGGCGCAAGCTCACCAGCATCTCCACTGCCGGCGTCACCACAGAAATGTCAGGCCTCGCCACCTACGTGGTGGGCGCGCTTGTCTACTACAATCATTTCTGGATTGCCACCACCCTGGCCGTTGCGAGTACGCTTCTGCTTGAACTAAAGGCCGCGCTCGACAGTCTCACACAGCGCATATCGTCAGCAGAGATCCTTACTTTCACGAAATTTCTGCTCCTGAGCGTGGTCATTCTGCCCGTCCTGCCGGACAACGCGTTCGGCCCATTCCACATCAACCCGTTCAAGACCTGGCTTGTAGTCGTGGCGATCAGCGGAATTTCCTATGGCAGTTATGTCCTTCAACAACTGACCAAGGGGCACGGCGGCGTGATCCTTTCTGCATTGCTGGGAGGAGCGTACTCGTCTACGGTCACGACGGTGGTCCTCGCTAAACGGTCCGCGCAGGGAGAGCATCGGCACCTTTTCGCAGGCAGCATCCTGATCGCTTCGGGCGTCATGTATGTGCGCCTGGCCATTCTGGTCGGCCTTTTCAATCATGCGTTGATGCGCACCCTGGCGCCTTCATTCCTGATTCTGGCCGCGCTTGCAAGTGCTGTGGGGTGGATCTGGTCCCGCAGGAAGGATGCCGACACCGGAGAGGTCAAACGGGAATTTGAACCGAAGAATCCCCTTGAACTGGGAGCTGCTTTCCTGTTTGCCATTCTCTTCCTGGTCATGCTGGTAGCCACGCGTATGGCCATCGTGCATCTGGGGTCCGGGGGAGTCTACGGGCTGGCCGCCATTACAGGTGTTACCGACGTCGATCCCTTCATTATGAGCATGACACAGGCGGCGGGAACACTGACTCCCTTGCAGGTGGCCTCCGCCAGTGTTCTCATCGCAGCGGCCAGCAACAACCTGGTGAAGGGAGTTTACGCGCTCTTCTTCTCTGACCACAAGACTGGAACAGAGAGCTTTCTACTTCTCGGCGGCCTATGCCTGCTAGGCCTAGCGCCTCTCCTCTGGCTTTTATAACTTCTCAGGGTCGAATACACCCGCCAAGCAAGTTCACCTATTCTCGTGCAAGGCCTTTTCGATGGCTGCCTGCGCTACCGGCGCCAACAACGCGAAGCCGCGATCATTCGGATGCAGGCCGTCATTCGAGTATCCGTTCTTGAGCATCCCCTTGCTGTCCACCAGAGCGGAGTAATAATCAGCAAAGGTAGCATGGGCCTGGGCGGCGTAGCTCTTGATCCAGGAGTTCAACTCCAGAATCTGCCCGGGAGGACGGCTCTCTGTTTGCGGATGCGCCGTATAGTCGCTGACGGGCGTCAGCGAGCAGAGGATCACTTTGATGTTGTGCACCCGTGCAAGTTCGGTGATGGCCTTGTAGTTTTCTTCGATCATCTTTGCCGTTTCAGGCCCCGTGTTGCGAGCGATGTCATTGGTCCCTGCCAGAAGGATGACCGCGTCGGGCTTGAGGTCGATGACGTCCGGAAACATCCGAACCAGCATCTGGGGAGTGGTCTGGCCGCTGATGCCGCGATTGACGTAGGGCTTATCAGGGAAGAATTTCTCCAGGCTCCAGATTTGAGTGATGGAATCTCCAAGAAATACTACGCGGCCGGGCACACGTGGTTCCGCTTCCAGACGCAAATCGTCCTGATGGTAGCGGCCAAGCTGGTTCCAATCCTGGAGCTCACCCGCAAGCCTCGCGGCCACGGTCGTTAGGCAACAGCCAGCCTTGGGCGGATTAAAATCCTGAATCAACTGGGCGCGCAGGTTCGTACATAGCGCGAATAACTGCAGCATCAAGAGTGCCGGTAAAGCTTTGAGTAAACGCATGGGATCTCCCTTCGAAAATTCGGATGGCTGACTACTATAAGGCAGGTGCAGCTTTTTGAAAAAGATTTTGTTCGTAAACCACCTTGCAGGGATTGGCGGGCTTGAAATCGACGGGCGGGTAGCCCTCTATTGAGCACAGAACTCCAATATTCTATAAAGTTACGGAAAGGCAAAAAATAGAGATTGCGTTACTGTTTCCACGTAATAGTCTCAGAGACGGAAAGCTGATGGAAGCTCGGAAGAACCCGACTCCATTTCAAGCTTGGTGGAAAGAAAATTCAGCAGGTCTTTCAACGTAAGGACGGCGACCAAGCGACCTTCCTGAACCACCATCAACCGGCTGTTCTGCGATTTCCTCATCTGTGCAAGAGCTTTGACGGCGTCGGTGTCAGGAGAAATGGTATCATCGGCGCAATAAGGCCGCATTACTGCCTGCACACTGTTCTGGGTCCACTCGCTGCGGGGAACCTCCTTTACCTCTTTGGTAGTAATACACCCCAACAGCTCATTTGTTTCGTTGACCACTGGAAACATTTTGTAGTGGTATTTGTAAATGAAATTCTCCACAAGGTCCTCAAGGGAGATTGCTGGCGAGACCGTGACAGGGTTGGTATTCATGAATCGCCGGACGGGTTCACCCTGTAGCATCCGCTGAACCAGCAGTTGCTGATATGAACCCCGAGCAGCGCTTCGAAGGAACATTCCGATCAGGAACCACCAGACCGCCCCGATAAAATCTCCCACCAGCAGCCGGTAAACTCCAAGCGCCATCAACAGCATTCCAAACCCGGAGCCGATCGTGGAGGCAATCCGGGTGGCCTGCCAGATGTTGCCTTTCCATTGCCACAGCAGCGAGCGAAGGACACGGCCGCCATCCAGCGGGAAAGCGGGAACCATGTTGAACGCCGCCAGGACCCAGTTGATCCAGGCCAGATAAGAAAAAACACCCACTGCTACAATGGGCCATGCCCCGTGAGTGGCTTTTGCGAGAACGTAGAAAATACTACCCACAACAATGCTAGTCAGCGGCCCGGCAATGGCCATCTGGAATTCCGCCTTGGCGCTGGGAGGCTCCTGGTCCATCTCCGCGACCCCGCCAAAAACGAAAAGTGTGATGCCTTTCATCGGCAGGCCGTTCCTGCGAGCCACCAGGGAATGGGCAAGTTCGTGGACTATGATCGAAACAAAAAGGAGCACAGCTCCCGAGATTCCCATCAACCAATAATCAGCGGGAATAAGGGCGGGATAGTAGTGCGGGAAAAAACCCACTGCCAGAGACCACGTGATCAGCACGGCAATGATCAGCCAACTGGAATCCACGCGGACTGCAAAACCGAACAGCTTGAACAACGTGATGCTTCGTCCGAACATGGCGCTCCTCCGTCACCCGATGGCGCTCGAGTCTCGCAAGCCCAACTTTCATCTTCAAAAAAGGGCCTTCTCTAAGCCTTCGCCCTCTATCACTTATTATGATGAGTCCGCACCTGTTCTCGTTATCTCTATTCTATTCCTGCTGGGCATGCGAAACAATTTGGAGGTTCGCAAAAGAATAGCTAATAAGCCCGATCCGACCCTCTGATAGCAGAAACCGGAGCACCAGAGGGCCCACATTGCGTTGCTTCTACACTCTGCTTTGACGTGCATTCGCTCAAGAACCGACAGACCGCACAAATGAATCATTCGAAAGTGAAAACGACTTCGACTTCACCATTATTGGGCCGATCAACCGTGGCCCGAACGATATCCCCTTCGCGGGCCAGGGCTGTGATCCGGGCGTCCTCAGCACGCTGGGCCTTGAGGGTCAAGCCACCGGTGTAGATTGTTAATGTGGTGGGGTAGTTCTGCACCAGCGAAACTTTGATCCGGAGCTGTTTTTTCCCTGCGTCCCAGACTTCGTCTGCAATCTCCACGTCTCCCATGGTGATGTGCCGGTCCGTTCCGATCAACTGCGGATGACCCACATCAGGGCGCAGAGAAATCACCTGGCAATCATGAGGCGGCAGTTCCACCGAATAATCGCCGCTCAGCTTGCCCAGGAATTTCTGCTTCCAGAAATCGAACAGAAGATAATCACGTCCCGGTTTGAGCCCCGCCTCGGCAAAGTTGAGGACAATTTTTCGCGCCGCCGGGGGATTCAGATAGGACGGGACCGGCAGCAGTTGCAGGCCGGGAGGCTTTCGAGACGCGGTCGCAATTTTCTGGTTCTGCTTTTCCGCGTTATCGAGTTTGGAAGAAATTGCAAGTTGCTCGCCGTATTCGTGGCTGGCCCCCAGCAGTCCATCATCCTTGTTCAAAATCCTCATAGCTTCGGGCAGCATGCCAGCCGGTATTTCATCCGGTCCATTTCCCCAATTGAACAGGCCGACGACCGCCCAGGAGCCAAAAGGTCGCCGCATGTGCAGGACCCAGACAGGCCGGTCGGTCTTGAAAGGATAGAGATCCATGGGGGTGATGCTCGCCACGGGCATAATCTTTCGGACCAAGTCACGGCGTTCGGCAGACAACTTGGTTTCATCGTCTCCCAGCATTAGGACCTGGCCTGTGAGGCCCAGGACGGAGGTCCATGTCCTGGCTTCTTCCATTGTCAGCGGCGGACGGACAACCAGCGCGTCTGGATCGCCATACCAGGCAATATTGTGTGTATAGTACCCGCGCCTGATACCGGCAAGTGCTTCACGCACACCTCGAAATGACGGAGGCTCGCCGTCACCCAGTACGTCTCCAGCCAAACGCCCCGACTGCGCGATTCCCATGGATTCGGTGGGGTATTCTGGACCACAGGCAGAGAAGAACACTCCCGGCTTGGAATTCATCGCTTCGCGAATCAAAGTAAGCGCCTGCCGGAATGCGGTATTTGCGTCGAGCGTGGGATCGTAAGCGCGAGCGCGATTTTCTGCCCAGATATCCCGCGTGGCATTCTCTCCGTCCAGCTTGAAGTAATCATATC
>JAJYJL010000244.1 GCA_021789565.1 Acidobacteriota bacterium | reverse complement strand
AAGTGAAGGTGGCCCTCCGAACCGATAATTTCGATAAAAGAATCGACGGTCGAGGGGAATGTGTTTGGGTAGACCCAGGCCGACTCAAAGGTGACAAACGCTCCCGAATCGAATTTCACCTGCGCCTGGATGATATCGTAAGTGGGAATGCCACGCGCAGCCAGAACTTCCTTGCGCCCCCACGCGTGGACTTCCACGGGCTCACTGGCAAGCCACCAGCGCACCAGATCGATATCATGCGATGAAAGAAACCATGCCGACGTAGTTTTGCCGGCCCAATTGATGTGCTCAGTAGAAACAAAGATCGTATCGTTTTTTCGCGCGTATCCTGCCAGCGGAACGCCAATCTCACCTTTATCCATCACGCTTTTAGCATAGTAGTAAGAAGGCAGCCAGCGATGGTTGAATGCGACCTGGATTTTCTTTCCTGCTTTTCTCGCCACGCGGATCAGTTCGTCGGCTTCGCTGGCAATCGTAGTGAAAGGTTTCTCCACCAGCACGTGCCGGCCGGATTCCAGAGCGTCGCGGGCCGGCTCAAAGTGACGGTCATCGGGCGTTGCCACAATCACCGCGTCCAGGTCGTTCCGCTCCAGCATGCGCCGATAATCCGTATATCCCTCAACCTTGTAACCGGCGAGGACCTGATCAACCTGTTCCTGCCGCGGGGCGCAGACGGCTGTGACCTCTGACAATGGATGGTCCGAATAAATCTTCACATAATGCCGGCCCATCGTTCCCAGGCCGATCACGCCAATGCGTATGCGTTCCATCAAACCTCCCTTCTCTTCCCGACCGTGTTCTGCAGAACGCCGATACCGGAGATTTCAATCTGAATCTCGTCACCCTCTTTCAAAAAGCTTGGCGGTGTTTGCTTGGATCCAATGCCGGCCGGCGTTACGGTGCTGATGACATCTCCGGGCTCAAGAGTCAGTGTCTGCGATAGCCGCGAAATCAGCGCGGCCGGCGGGAACACCAGTTGCCCTGTGTTTGAATGTTGGCGGACCTGGCCGTTCAGGCGAAGCGTGATTTCCAGGTTCCCGGCATCCGGCACTTCGTCGGCAGTAATCAGCCACGGACCGAGCGGCCCAAAGCCGTTGCAGTTTTTCCCCCGAAACCACTGTTTGTCTGCGCGCTGCAAATCCCGGGCTGAAACGTCATTCATAATCGTGTATCCCGCGATACATTCCGTCGCCTCTGGCTCGCCCACGCAGTCCGCTCGGTCACCCAGCACCACAGCCATCTCGGCTTCATAGTCGATCTGGTCGCTCGCAGCCGGTAACGGGATGGCGGCGCGGTGTGGAATGACGACCGATGACAACTTTGCAAAAAAATGGGTGAGGACGGCGGCGGCAGATTGTTTTCAGTGGCATGGTCGGCATAGTTCAGGCCCACGCAGAAGATCCGTGACTCACGACTCACCAGCGGCGCGTACCGGAGCGCTTCCAGCGCGACGGTATCTGCTCCGGACGACAGCCCGCCGGCCAAGAGCTCCTCTACCACGCGGCGCGCCGGCT
Source organism: Acidobacteriota bacterium (assembly GCA_021789565.1). The sequence goes on along the minus strand of JAJYJL010000244.1, from coordinate 7,330 downwards.
TCCCCGCCCGTAACCACGCAGAGAGAGACACAAACTCCGGCCGGTCGCCCAGCGCAGCGGTCAGGTCTACAACCTGTTTACCGTGAACAACGCCCAGGTGCACATCCTCTCCGGATACATAAAAGTTCAGGAGCCTCATCCAGCCTCCGTCAGCAATCGCAAGAAATTTCCCCGAAGAATGTTTTCTTTTGCCTCGTTGCTGATGCGGGCCGTCAGCACATGGGCCAGGGTCATGGAAGCCTCAAGGTATGGCAGATCAGATCCGAACAGAATTCGATCCGAACCCACCCGCTCCACGCAACGCTCCAGAATAAGACGGTGCCGCTGCGACCCTGAAAGGTCCAGGTAAAGGTTCGGCGCCTTCTCAGCAGCCTCCATGGCCTGGTGGTAGCCGCGCCAGGTTACGCCGGAATGCCCCAGCAGGATTTTTGCCCGGGGATGGTCCCTGGCAATTTCGGGAAAGAGCAATGGCCCGCAGTTCGGATCAGAATCCCAGGTGTGCACCAGAACAATCGCTCCCGTGGAATTTGCGTAATCCCAGATCGGGCCATAATGCGGCCCGGTCACGGGGTAATGGTGCAAGCCGGGATGGAATTTGATGAGCGGCGGCTGGTGAAAACGGGCCCAGCGTTCAAGTTCCCGAATCGCCTGTCCCGGCGGGTTCGGATTCACCGTAATGTAACCAAGGAAGCGTTCCGGGTAATTCTTCAGCAGGTCGTCAATTTCGGCGTTTCCGCGGGGGCAATCATTGTAGCAGGCAAGCGTCGAAGTAACCGCCAGTCGCTCGATATTCAGAAGGTCCATCACCGCAACCATTGACTCCGCATCGGCCTTACAGGCTGGGAAATCAACATGAGTCCCGAAGTGTCCGTGGCAGTCCAATACTGGAATCGGGGACCTCATCCTTTCACCTCCCCGCAGGCGTTGCGGCAGTTCGCCAGCAGACGGCGCAGATTGCCACCGGCGATCGCCAACCGCGCATCGTCAGGCATTCGAGCGCTTGCCAGGACACCCAATGAGGCAGCCGGCGTGTAGAGCGGCAGTCGGCTGCCGAAGAGGATGCGGTCGGGCCCACGCTGCTCGACAAAAGCTTCAAGCTGCCGGTGAGCAAGATAAGTCGCGCTGTCCAAATGCAGGTTGGGAAAATGGTCGAGCAGCGGGAACAGATACCGGTCCGCGCGATAACCGGTATCCAGCAGCACTACTACGAGGTTTGGAAAAGTTTCCATCAGCGCAACCAGCCGGTCCCAGTCAATCTCCGTGCGGCCGATCAGCGTGATGACGGAATAATGCTGCAGATATTCAAACAGAGAACCGGAACACCACTTCGACAGCGAATAATTGTGCTGGTCGATGCCGGGCGTCAATCGCACGGCAAGTGGTTTGCGCGTGGCAAGGCCGTCAATGGACTGCTGTTCTGGCAGCACAGCCCACGCCGGTGTCAGACAAGGTCTCAAATCACGTTCCAACGCGACGTTGCCTTCCGCGCTGTCGTACTCTTCTCCGGTCCAGTGTGAAACAACCGCTTCGCGTATCGAAAAGCCTTCCATTTCCTCGATCAGACTGTCCGCGTCCAGTGCCAGTTCACCCTGCGTGCCCGATGGCCCCACGCGCGCGTTCACGTCAAAGAGGTTCCATCCAGCCACCTCCCGGGCCAAGGCCTCACTCATCAATTGAGACACGATGGTCTCCTTTCTTCAAATCACGAATCATCACCATGCCTGCGTGAAATTCGAACCGCGCCGGCGCTCCGTCTATCCGCACAGATGAAGGCGGTGTTGCGCCTGCCACCTCGATGTTGGCAACCGAAGGCGAATGCAGGTTCAGTTCTATCCCACGCCCCTCTTGTCGCATTGATGCGACCACCGGCATGTCGGAGCGCAGCAGCACCACGTGACCCTGTTCCACAACACGCGCTCCGGCCGCCAGCCAGGACCTGCTTGCGGCGTTGCCCCGCACGGCCAGCATGGCGCCATCCGTTGTCAAGCCATCTAATTGTAACCTGCCAGACCCTGTGCGAAAGACAACCCCACCGGCCGTGTGCGGAACCAACTGTATGCCTTCACCCGCTGGCGAGGAGAACGAGCGTATCGGCGTGGACGAGTCGCTCCCGCGTCCACGCTGAAAACGCAGCCCAACAAGAAATGTGGCTTCGCGGACCTTCGAGGACTGGAGATAGAACTCGCGCAGCGTGTGGATTTCCCCGTGGTCAAGGTCATCGAACTCGGTAATCGGGATCGGAGTTGATTTCACCTTCCACTCGCTTGCAGGACCCGCGGCCAGCAGCGAGGCGGCGGCATTAGGCATTTGAATCACTGCATGGGCCGATTCTGTTGACAAATCAGCACCGGTTGGCGCGTGCAAAAGCCATGTATAAACGTGCGGCGTGTTCGAAGCAAGGCGGTCATAGATCACAAGAAACTCTGGCGGGATGAAGACGAAATCGCGCTCGTAACGGCTCAACCGGCCTGCGTATGCGGAGGCCAAATCCGCCGCCAGGTAATCAAAACCGGAAGAAAGCAGTTGCGGGCCGAAATGCGGATGACGATCAAAAGCACGCCAGAAGTTGCCGTTGTAGGCCGCCTGGCTGAACGGATCGTCGTCGATCAGGACTGTATTGTGGCCGGACGCCTGTGTGAAATAGACACGATAATTGGGGTCATTATAGTAGGCAGAATACCCTGCCTCAGAAATCAGCTTCTCGCCGAATGCAGCGACCTGAAAGCTTCCTTCGTCATGATGCTCGTGGTTGAACCAAGGGCCAGCCCGAAGGGAAATGACAGTTGCCTGATTGTCCCATCCGCTGCGCAACACGGCGCTTCCGCGATCTGGAAAAATCCGCGACGGCGGCGGGAGCGTGTAAGCCTGATGCTGGCTTGAACAACATGCCAGGTCGAGAGGGCCTGCTTCGTCTTCGATTCTGCGCCCTGTATGTTGAACTCGCGGCTCCTCGCTGAATGATACATGAGTGGGGCTGCGACCGTAAAAATCACGCAATGCAGGAATGCCTGCATGCTCCGCTGCCCAGGCAAAGCCGGAAAGTTTTTCCAGCTTGCCGTCAAAATCGCCCGTGTCCAGCACCAGATCCGGCCTCACCATCGCATAGTAAGGCCACCAGAATCCATTCCACATACGGCCAGTGCCGAGCGGGCGGATACCGGGAGAGTCCAGGGCCGCCATGCCCCAGGACAAACCTTGCATGGCAAAGTTTTCGTAGCCTGCCGGCTCCGCCTCACTTCCGTCGCCGGGAAACAGACCCTTCAGCAGATGTTCAAATGCGTCGTCCAGTTCCGCGAGAGCGACACCCTCGCGCGATTTCCATTCGGGAACGTCTCCTTCGTCGGCGACGGCAGCCGCAATCGCTTCGCCCAGGGAATTCGCCATCCAGTTGCTGGCCGCGGTTGGCATGCGGTTATAGAGGAAGTATTCGTTTACAGTTGGCTTTATGACCTGTTCCCAGAAAGCTTCCGCAATCAGCACTTTCTCCTCTGCTGTGAGCCGTGGCGCGATCAGATCATAACCGAACGCTACCCGCTGCGAGAAAACGCCAACTTCGTAGTAGGTGTGCAGACCGTGCGTTGCAAACCGCGGCGGTGTCCAGGTCTGCCATCGGGCTACAGCCAACAAAGCTCGCCGCGCCGACTCGAACGATTTCTGGTTCCCATTCACCGAATAATCCAGCGCGCAGTAAGAAATTGCGTCCGCGCAAGACTCGAGCAGGTTGAAGTAACTCTTCAATTCACCCACAAATCCAGGGACCAAACCCGTGCCACCCGGAAGATGCGCGATGTTGCTCCCTGCCGCTGGATTGTAGGCAATCTGCGTGGAAAACGCCTGCGCCCGTCGATGGATCTGCCGCCGTAACTCGGCATATTGCGGGAGCCCGCGCAGTTGTTCCAGGCGCTTTTCGCGCAGCAGGATGCGCGGATGCGGGGGCGTTCCGCGAAGCACCAGGAACTTGAACGAGGTTTGGGCAGGTCCGCTGGTTATTTTTGCCGTCCAAAGCCCCGGAGGAGGATTAGGCCCCAGCGGCAGCACGGCCACCGGATTCACTGAGGGCCGAATCGTCATCTCAATTGTGCGTTGCCCGGTGGGATTGTCCGCTTCGATTTCCGCTGTGGCCGCAGTTTTCTCAAGTTGCAGCCTGAGGCCAGAATCCGGTCCGAGCACCTGGCCCGACACCTTTTCGGCGCTAACATCCGAGCGCTCCAACGCTGGCGAAAAAATGGCAACCTCGGGCTGGCGTTCTGCGTGGATAGAGAAGTCAGAAACCGTAAGTTTTTGCGTCCCGTTGCGCACGGGATGGTCAACTGTGCTAAGCAGAATGACCGCCTGGACGTCAATTCCATGCGCGGGCAGGTTAAGCTGGCTGTCGCTGACAGAAACTGTATGGCGTCCCTGAACGCGCGGCAGCGACGCCGAGTAACGCCTGCGGTTTGCCCCCGCCAGGATAATCTCCATAATGGCAATGCCGCCCTCAAAGCTGAGCGAGTATTCCAGGTGAATTCTTATCCCCGATGCAGCAAACAATCTGACCGGGCGGATGACCCCCATCGTGAGCCGTTTCTCTCCGAGCGTCTGCACCTGCCGGACGAGGACCGTCCGCAGTCCTTCCGCGGCCGTATAAAGTGAGGGATCAAATCCAATATCCTGCGCGAGCGGAAAACTCATCCAGCCGTTGAGGCCGTGCGCAAAATCCGCGTGGAAGGTCCAAGGCACAGACCTCGACGATAAAGCTCGGCCCGCTGTGCCGGCAAACGAGAAACCGGTGAGCAGCAGAACCAGCGCCGCGCATAGCGCTCGCATTTTCATGCCGATTCCCACTCCCGGCCGGCAGCGTTCTTCGCCTTCAGCAGCAAGGGCGCATTTTGGTGGAACTTCTCAATGCCGGGCAGAATGTCATCCATATCTTTTTGGGCACCAAGAACAACCAGGTGATTCAACCAGATTCCGTCGCGGCAGACGCGCCCCGCTTCAGAAGCGCCAGGTTCTCATAAGCATAGGAACCGCATACGCTCCCCGAAGTTATTCAATAAGCAAAACAGTAATTCGATATTCTAAATTCAGGTGGACAGGCTGTCAATCGCGCGTAACCGCCATCGCGCCCCGTGGCAGGGCTTTATTGCGGCACTGCGCTCCAGGCCCGGGTGAAGAACCGCACCCAGTTCCCGTGCATCACGCCTTCAATCTCGCTTTCCGCGAATCCTTTTTCCTTCAGCATTGCCGGAATTCTTTGAAGGTCTGCAATCGTTTCAAGGTCGCTCGGGGACTGCTCTCTGCCAAAGCCGCCATCCAGATCGCTGCCAATCGCAATGTGCGAGGCGTTCCCTGCCAGTTGGCAGATGTGGTCCATGTGGTCAGTCACCATTCTCAGCTTGATCTGGCTGTTGTCCGTCTGCCCGGGAACGTAATTGGGCCACAGCATCCAGGAATCGAGCACGCCGCCGATGACCGCCCCACGCGCAATCAGCACCTTGAGCTGCTCGTCTGAAAATTGGCGGTCGCCCGGAACAAGGGAGCGGCAGTTGTTGTGGCTGGCCAACACCCTGCCCTGATAAGACTCCATCACCTGCCAGAAGCCCTTGTCGGTCAGGTGGGTAACATCAACAATCATTCCCAGTTGTTCGAACGTCTTCAGCATTTCAAAGCCTTTGGGTGTTAGTCCGTCTGCACCCGCGGTCCCGGTGCCATAAACGCCAACCCCGTAATGAGTCAAACCAACCACGCGCAGGCCTTTATCCCACCAGCTTGCGGCATCGTCCGGCGATAGGATCGGGTCCGCCCCTTCCATGCTCAGGATGTAACCGATCGCATTCCGCGATCCGTTGCGCCAGGCCTTAAGGTGATTCTGGATGTCATCCGGAGTTCGAAGCATACGCATGTGGCCATGGTTTTCCATGATCCGGTAATAAGTCCGCTGGCCATGGCCCACGGCAGATGCGATTTCCTGGCTCCGCCAGTCCAGCAGGGCCTCATTCACCGCTGTGCAGCGCGCCAGAACGGTGGCGAGACATATCGCCACTTCGCCCCGGCGCATTTCCGGGAAGCAAACTGTGTTTGCGCCGCGGTGGAACTCGGTCATATGGGCCTCTGTGCGGCGAATCTCTTCCACCGGCAACGTCAGGTCGCGGTTCCAGTTCAAAGCGTTCCAAGATAAATCGAGATGTGAATCCACAACGATCATTCCAGTCTCCCGTGCCTTCAAAGTAGCAATGCGGATGAAGTCCTAGACGGCCCGTCGCCTGCTCCTCCCGGGAGAGGGCAGGTCACCGGAATTTTCAGGATACTTCATCGCCAGCTTCCGAATATCATAATTGAATTTCAGAAAGAGTTCCTGCCAGCGCTTCGCCTGTGCGGGCGTGTAGCGGTAAAACCCCTTCCGCGTTGAGACCCCTTTCCCGCCCGAATCAACAACCTTTTTCATGAGCGCGGGGACCTCCTTGCTGCAATCCAGATCGGGCAGCAGATCCATCATCACCGTTCTGTAGGCAGGAACGCCCATCAGGTCCATATAGCGAAAAGGACCCGCAAAAGTGATCCAGTAGCCCACATCGTTTCAAAGCGAGCGGTCAACGTCTTCCACGGTCGCCACGCCGCTCTCCACCAGATGAAACGCCTCGCGGAACATAGCGTAGGATATCCGGTTGGTAATGAAACCGCGCACGTCCTTCCGCACAAGTGAAGGTTCCTTGCCCCATTTCCGTGCCATGACCACGGCCCTGTCAGCCGTTTCCCTTGAGGTAGCATCACCGCAAACGATCTCCATAAAGCGAGTGACGTGGGCCGGCTCAGCCCAGTGCATGCCGATTACTTGCTCGGGAAAACGGCAAGCCTTTTGCAAATTCGATATGGGGATGGCCGAAGTGTTGCTGGCCACCACGGTTGCGGGAGAAACGACCCCTTCAATTTTCTTCAGGGTTTCTTTTTTCGCTTGAAGGTCTTCGGTGATGGCTTCAATCATCACCTCGCAGCCTGCGAAAGCCGCGAAATCATCCGTCACCGTCAGCCTGCCGATAGCCTGCTGCGGCGGCATCTTCAGCAAACCCTCGCTTCGCATCTCCTTCAGCATCGCGAGCACCTGCGCCCTGGAGCTTCGGCGCGCTGACGGATTCGCATCGAGGCCGGTGACCGCCGCTCCCGAACTCAGCAGGCAGGCAACTATGCTTTTCCCCATCAGCCCCAGGCCCACAACGCCTGCATGGACGGTCTTTTCCTCTTGTCGTTTTCCTGGTTGCTTCCGTGCAACAGTTTTTCCTGCCTTCAACATAAATTTCCCTTCTATGTGGGGCTATTCAACGGCCTGTGGTCTGCTTGTGCCCGGCGCTTAAGG
>JAJYJL010000243.1 GCA_021789565.1 Acidobacteriota bacterium | reverse complement strand
GAAAAATTTACCTCCCTGAGAGCCGGAAAATTATTTCCGATTCGTGACCTTAGTGCTGCCCGAATGTCACATTTTGGTGCCTGTTTTCGGCCAGTGGATGGGATGCCGATAAACCCCTTTTTGAGCCTGCAGAGCGGTCAGGTTCGTATAACTTTGGGGTTTTTGGCGAAAATAGCCTCGCTGGCGCCGGCTGGCGCTTTCCCCGGATTCAGGATCGGCCGGCCGACGGCGTACCCGCCCTCACGAGAAATTGACCTTGACGTCCTGCCGGTCTTCTTCAGTGGCTTTGAAAAATTCCCGCTGCTGCAGGTGCATGAACCCGGCAAGGATCATCTCCGGGAACTGCTGGATGCGAATGTTGTAGGTGTTCACGCTGTCGTTCAGGAACTCGCGCCGGTCGGCGATCCTTTCTTCGATCTCCGAGATGCGCGCCTGCAACTCCATAAAATCGTTATTCGCCTTCAACTCCGGATAATTTTCCGCCACCGCGAACAGCGTTTTCAGCGCCCCGGTCATCATGTTGTCGGCCTGGGATTTTTCCGGCGCCGTGGTTGCCTTCTGGTACGCGCTGCGCGCTTCAGTCACCAGTTCAAACGTTTTCTGCTCGTACTGCATATAACCCTTGCAGGTGTCAATCAACTTGGGCAGTTCATCGTGCCGCTGCTTCAGGAGGACGTCGATGTTCGCCCAGGCCTTGTCGATATCGTTCTTCAGCCGCACCAGACTGTTGTAGATGCTGACGGTGTAGGCCACAAACGCAACGACCATCAGCGCAAAAACCAGTAAGACCAGAATTGCCACTCCCATCGCCTTCCTCCTGTTTCAGATTCATAACAGTCCGTGCCTTGCCATGAACATCCCCGCGCAGAAAACGGCCAGCGCAGCGCCGCCGATCACCATCATCGTGGAGCGCCAGCCCATGCCCTGTTTCAACTCCTCCGCCGATTTGGAAGAAATCATAAAAGTCGAGTTGTTGGCGCCCCGGGTGATAAGGTTCCGGTCGAAATCGTCCTCGGGCCTGGGATTTTCCACGCATGTTCCAATCACGTCATACTCATGGTCCGGCTTGATGCAGTATTCGGTGTAGCGGAAGGGGTCCATGCAGCCGTAATCAACGCCCGTGTACTCCAGCAGTTCATCGTCGGTCTTTGCGGTCACCGACAGGTCCGATCCGTCAGACGCGTCAGCTTCCATGGGTTTGAAGAACTTCGTCAGCGAGAATCCCATCGCCGGGCCGTTCACCTGCCGCCGGCAATTGACGGGCACGTCGAACTCGACTTCCCGCGGGTCCACGTGGATGCGGCCGGATTCATCGCTGAGGTAAAAGAGCTGGCCGTTCTGGTCGGTACGGAAGTGCTTCCAGCCGTTTCTACGCTCGTAGCGTTCGATTTTCACGCGAAACGCATAGCACGCCGTGCCGCTGACAGGGCTTGGAAAGGGTGTGCTGCCCCCCGCGTGCCCGTGGATCTGGGCAATGCCCATCGCGACACTGCGGATCGGAATTATCGGCGTATCGGCAACGATCAGGCTCTTGCGAAATGTGCGCAGTCCGCGGAAAAACAGGACCAGCCCTACCCCAAATCCCATGACCAGCCAGACATCAAGGTTTCCGTTTGCCTGTATCATGCGAAGAGCCAAAAGTTGCCCCATCGTAGCTTGGCGCTTGGCAAAAGGCAAGCCAAATTGCCGGGCCAGGCAGCCCGAAAGGGGCGGGGAATTTCCTTGGCCGTCGTACCGTCTTTTGCCGTACCGGCGGCTTTACGCCGGCATCGCTCTATGAGCACCGGGCCCCCTGATTTTTGAATCGGCCACGCGCCCCTGCCATTTTCCGTCATCGTCGCGCAATCCCCTGCGCAACCCTGTGCGGGGGAACGCGCAACATTTTGCAGTTGGAGCGGCGGTCCACGCACCGCCGAGGTTTTTGCGAGAAAGGGCACGGATTCATCCGTGCCGAAAACGGTCGCCTCCAAATAATGTCTTAGCCCTCTACCTTGGGGAGAGGGTGGACGCGCAGCGGCCGGGTGAGGGGTGTCTGGGTTTGTTGTAGCGGCCGCTCCCCGTGCCGCCGCGTTCAAGAGTCAGTCTGAGCGCCATCCGGAAGGGCAGAATGGCCCTTGATTGACCGATTTGTTACATGATGAAATATTACTTGACAGAGTATTTATCAGGTGATACATTGCCCCCAGCTTTCCAAAAAGCTCCCATGCCGTGCTGCACGTTCCTGCTCCTTTGTGGGCTTGCCGTTCGGCACGACCGGGATTCGCGATACCTCTGGGGTGAGAGGAGTTGTTCGCGAGGGGGCCAGCTCTTTTCAGCCGGAAAGGAGACCTACCATGGCGTTCAACAATCTAGGACCGCTCACGTTCATTGCACCAGGAGGCGTGCATTACTGGTGGTATGACCGTGGCGGCGGAGACTACGGTTACCAACATGCTGGCGCCGACATCAAGGTTCCCAACGGGGGCGACCGGCTTGATGCAACCCATCAGGGCAAGCGCAAGTACAACACTGGTTACACCCAGTATTATGTGACAATTACCGACGTGGACTCGGGTACATCCGGGACCTGGTACAACTTGCAGGGAGGAGGTGCAACATGAAAATGACCGTTGTCACTGAGGCAGGCAAGATCGTGGGGGTGGTGTACGGCCACATGCCGCAGCCTTCCCCAGGTGAGTTCCAGGAGGGCGCTGAACCGGCATTCCGCGCCGGGCTTATGGCGGGGCCGGGTCAGGAAGTGCACGTTATCGAGGCAACGGAGCGCCTTCTCGGTATCACGTCTCCGCACGAACTCGTCACCGAAGTCAGTGCCGAGTTAAAAAAGCACAGGTAGCGGCGGCGCTGGTCCGGCCCTCGCCGGATTACGCCGCGTAGCATGCACAACGTAAGACTTCAAACGACCGCTGGTGCCGGCGCTTCCTCGCATCGGGCGGGCGGCCCGGCACCGCGGCAATCCGCGCATTCAAATTCCTTGACGCTTCGTTTCACCCAGCATGACAACTGAAGCCCAGCCCCCTCGTCATCCTGAACGTAGCGAAGAATCGCCGCATTACTCCTTTCCAAGCCAGCCTTGGTTCAAGCCTCGCCGCATCGGGTGGCCCGAAACCACCAAAGCCGCTTTCCTCTTGTTTGCGTGAAAGGGCACGGATTGGAATCCGTGGACAACATCCTCCTGTCGGCGGGTCTTTATGGCAGAAAGGGCCAACGGTCAGAAATTCACTCATCGTGGCTGCGATTCGTCCTCGCTGCTCCAAACCATTTTTTTCGAGAAATCGCAGACCCTCTGACGTCCGAGACGCTGTGCGGGGCGCTCCTGGACCTTATTTGTAAGCGGTCCAATACGCTTCGATCTCTTCCAGCCGCTTGTTCTTTGTTTCCGGCACGTAGCGCCACGTGAAGGCCCCTTGCGCCAGTGACATGAGCATAAGTAGAGTGAAGGTGAACCCCTTGCCCAGCACGTGAAATGCATAAGGGAAAAAGAGGACCACGATGGCATTGGCCACCCATTGAATCAGCACCGGGACGGTCATGGCTATCCCGCGGACGTCATTCGGAAATATCTCCGGCACCAGCGTCCAGAACACGGGTCCAATGCAGGCGGAAAAGAAAGCAAGGTACGCCAGGATCAGTGCAAGAACAATCGGCCCCTGAAATCGGCCCCTCAGGACGGTAGCGAGCAAGCCCAGAAGAGAGAGCGCCATGCCGCACGATCCGGCGATATAGAGCGGCTTGCGGCCGTACCTGTCAATGGCCCAGAGCGAGACGATTGTGAACAGGAACTCCGTCACGCCAACCACAAAAGTTGAGGCTAATGCTGCATTCACTTTCCAGCCGGCCGATTGAAAGATTGCAGGCGCATAGTCGACGATGGTGTTGATGCCCGAGACCTGGACAAGAATCGCCAGGCCGGCGCTGGCCGTGAGCGCGCGGCGGACCCCGGGCCTTGAGAGTCTCCGCCAGGCTTGCGGTTCCTTGTGCAGATTCGCCGTAATCTCACTGAGCTGCCTCTGAGCGGTTCTCGAATCGCTGATCCGCTGCAACACGTCAAGGGCTTGCTGCGGTTTTCCTGCCATGGCCAGGAAGCGAGGAGTTTCCGGGGCCAGCGCGACGAACAGCAGGAACACCGCCGAAGGCACGACCCCGGTCAGGAACATCCATCTCCAATTATCAGCGCCGGCATCCCGCAGAAGATAATTGATCCCGTAGGATACGATGATGCCCGTAACGATGGACATCTGGTACAAAGTTCCCAACCGCCCCCGGATGGAAGGCGGAGCGACTTCCGCGACATACATGGGAGAGATCAGAGAAACCCCGCCAACGGCCAGGCCTCCCAAAAACCGGGCCGCGACGAAACCGTCAAAGCTGGCCGCTAGCCCCGCCGCAACCGATGTGGAAGCAAACAGAATGGCGACGAATATCAGCAGCCGCTTGCGTCCGTAGCGGTCCGCTAGTTTGCCGGCGAGCGAGGACCCGATGACACACCCGAACAACAACGAACTGAATGCCCAGCCGAGACCGAGGTCCCCTAAATTAAATGCGCGGGTAATGAATGGACCCGCGCCTGTGATGATGGCGATATCGAATCCAAAAAGCAGGCCTCCCATCGCCGCCGTCCAGGCCAGGAACACGACATAGCGCAGGTTGATGGATTCATCCACGTAACCAGACTCTTTGGTAGCGCTCTTCACCGGAGTTTCCTTTTTGAGTGGCTGGCGCAAACATTGCCCGTGGGTCTCTGCTGGCCACGCCGCGTGCCGCCGCCGGCTTTCTTACGAGAAAGGGCACGGATTCATCCATGCCGAAAACGGCCGCCTCCCAATAATATCCATCCCTCTCTCTTTGCGAAAGGGTGGCCGCGCAGCGGCCGGGTGAGGGGTCTCTTCTTTTTCTGCCTTCTGTCCTTTACGCCGCCATCCACCTACAAACATGACACGGCATCGCGCATTCAGAGATGACTATCGGGTCCCTGGATATTCGAGAGAAAATTTAGCCTTTGACTGGACCCATGAGACGTTTAAGCGCTGGGATAAGGAACAAGATGGCAAGAGTTGTTGTAATCATGGCTCCAACGACCACTCGCGCCAGAGGCTGTTGCGCCTGTGCCCCAATGCCGGTGGAGACGGCGGCGGGCAGCAACCCCAGTCCCGCCGCGAGGCATGCCATCATGATAGGACGCATTTCCGTCAATGCCCCCTGCTCAATCGCCTCCCTTTGTGAGGCGGCGGACTTCGCCGCACGCCGGATCCCCGAGAGGAAGACGCACCCGCCAAGCGTTCCAACGCCCAGCGCCGAAGCGAAACCTACAGCGGCGGAAACGCTGAACGGCGTGTGTGTCAGCAGCAGACTGAGAACACCGCCAACCGCGCCAAAGGGCAGCGTGGCCATGACAATCGCCGCATCTTGCCAGGAATTGAAGAGCGTGTATAGCAGGGCGAGTATCATGAGGAGGCTGATGGGCACAATAATCGCCAGGCGGTGCTGTTCCTGCTTCAGGCTTTGGTACTCTCCAGCCCATTCGTAGTGATAACCTTCGGGCAGATGCACCTTCCTTAGTTGATGTTGCAAATCGGACATAGTGTCGGTAAGGTCGCGGCCGCGGATGCTGAACTTGATAGGAATGTATCGCTGGCCGTTCTCACGGTAGATCATGAAAGCACCTTCGCTGAGCCCAACAGATGCAACTTGTCCGAGTGGCACATGGCCCCCGTCTGCTGTGTTCAAAACGATCTGCCGGATGACCTCAGGATTTTGCCGGAATTGCGGAAGAAACCGTACGACGAAGTCGAACCGCCGATCTCCTTGGAGAATCTGCGTAACCGCCTGTCCACCGATCGCCGCCTGCACCACTGAATTCACATCGGAGGCCATTAATCCGTAGCGAGCGCACGCCGTGCGGTCTATGCGGATAACCAGGTCCGGTTGACCCAGTTCCGGCAATACCGCCAGGTCCGTCACACCGCGAACCCGGGCCATGATATCGCGTATTTCGTCAGCCTTGGCCACCAGAACCTGAATATCATTCCCAAATAGCTTCAGTGAGTTTTCGCCCTTGACCCCGGACATGGCCTCTTCGACGTTGTCCTCGATGTTTTGTGAGAAATTAAAGACCACGCCCGGGATCCTGCTGAACCTTTCGTTCATCTGATGGATGAGCGCAGGCTTATCGATGCCACGGGGCCACTGTCTTTCCGGTTTGAGTGGAACGTAGAATTCCAGGTTATTGAAGGTCGTGACGTCGGTCCCGTCGTTTGGCCGCCCTTCCTGGGACACCACGTTCGTGACCTCGGGAAAACTCATAATGATGGCTCGAATCTCGTTAGCCATGCTTTCCCCGTACTCGAACGAGACATCCTGGGGCAGCGTGGCCCTTATCCACAGGTTACCCTCTTCGAGTTTGGGCATGAATTCGCCGCCGATTGCGGGAAGAATCAGCGCGGCAACGCTGAGCAATACAACTGCGAACGCCACGACGAACCAGGGTCGTCCGAGAATCCAAGGAATTGCGCGAGTGTAAGCGCGCCTGGCCCATTTGACCACAAACGTGTCACCCGAGCTGCTCTTAACTGGTGCGCGACGGAAAGAAGCCAACACGGGTGCGAAAAAGATGGCGAAAAGCAGAGCCCCGGTTAGTGCGAACCCATAGGTCACGGACATCGGCGAGAAGATTTTTCCGGGCACACCCCTCATGGTAAAAAGGGGGATAAAGGCTACCAAAATAACCAGAGTCGAAAACAGCACTGGGCGGGCGGAATCAGCCGTAGCCCCCGCAATCAAATCCAAACGTGAACCCGGTTCCGAAGCTTCGTGGAGGCGGCGGTGAATATTCTCTATGACCACCACCGCCGTATCCACCAGGATCCCAAAGTCAATGGCGCCGATGGAGATCAAGTTCGCGGATTTCCCTGTCATTACCATCATGGCAAACGCAAACAGGAGGGCAAAGGGGATAGCCATCGCCACGACCAGAGCCATGTGATTGTCTCCAAGAAACAGCAGGAGAAGCGCGGTCACAAAGATCAGCCCCATCAGCACCAGGTGCTCGACCGTGTGTGTGGTGATATGGATCAGGTTGGTACGGTCATAAAGGGTCCGAATCTTCATTCCGAAGGGAAGCAGCCCGCCATTCAGGGTCACAATCTTCTCGCGTAAAGCGCGCAGAGCAGGGAGCGAGGGCTCTCCACGGTTCAGGTAGACAATTCCCTCCACCTGGTTAGGATTCCGGTCGACCCCCACGCGCCCAAGGGGGGGCTGGTAGCCTTCGCGAACATTACCGACATGGCGCAGATAAACAGGGACGCCGTTGCGCTCGGAAATGAGGATATTCTTCATTTGGTCAAGGTTTTGAAGCAAGCCGATTCCGCGTACGTTGACGTTCTGGCTGCCCAGCGTCAGATAGTTTCCGCCCACGTTGGCATTGCTGGCGGCGATGGCATTGAGCACTTGCGGAAGCGTCACATTGAACTGCAACAGCTTTCGCGGGTCAATCTCCGCCTGATATTGCCTCACTGTGCCGCCAAACGTGGCAACATCGATAATTCCGGGGACTTGCTTGAGCTGCCGGCGCACGTACCAGTCCTGCGTGGCTGTCAGCTCGCTGAGGGAATATCCCGGCCCTTCGAGAACATAGCGATAGATCTCCCCGACGGGTGACCAGGCGGACCATTGGGGAGATAAATTATCGGGAAGTGTCAGCCCTTGCAGGCGGTCAAAAGCTTCCTGTCGGTCCCGGAAATAATCCGAGTCGTAACTGAAGTAAAGCTTCACGTCGCTTAGCCCGAAAAGGCTGATGGAGCGCACGTACAGCAGATGGGGGATGCCGAACAAGGCCGTTTCAACCGGAATGGTGGCCTGCTGCTCCATCTCTTCGGCCGACCAGGAGGGGTTCTGCGTAATGAACTCAACGAGCGGCGGGGTCGGATCAGGATAGGCTTCGATATCCAGTTTGAGCAGGAAGTACATTCCAGCGGCCAGCCATGCAGCGAGCGCCACCAGCATCAAGGCACGATAACGAAGAAGATTCCGAACCAGAGTTTCCATTTAGGGTGTCGCCGTCCTTAGCAGGACCGCCCCTTGAGTTACGATAATTTCTGAGGGCTTCAGGCCTGAAAGTATTTCCACTTCGCTTTCTCCGACTGGGCCTCCCAGTGTCACAGGCTGGGGCGCAAAGCGATTGGGAGACTGCTCTACGTACACGTAGCTTGAGTTTCCCTCTCGGACAACCGCCAAGGACGGAACGACGATGCCTGTGTGGCTTGAGCGCAGTAGTTTTAGCGTACCGAACATACCAGGACGAAGGATGAAGCCCCTGTTCGGCAGCACCACGCGCAACCGCAAGGTTCGGGTCGTGGGATCAACCGCGCTTGAAATCAGGCTGACGCGCCCCCGCCATGTTTTTCCTGGGTATGCGATCGTCATTAGTTCTGCGGGGTCGCCGATGTTGACTTCCGACAGGTCCTTCTCAAATAGGTCGCCCTCCGCCCAGACGGTTCCCAGGTCCGCAAGAACGCACAACGGTTGTGAGGAATCCAGCGATTTCGAGTACTCTCCAGCGGCCGCGCTGATTTCGAGTACCACGCCGGAACGCGGCGCCGCTACACGAACCTGGTCAGATGCGTCATCGGGATTGACGTCCAGGATTGTCAACTGCCGGCGCGCATTTTCGAGGTCGGCCCTGGCCATCCCAAAATCGGCCTGAGCCTGCTCGAGATCTTTGAGCGCAACGGCCTTGTGCTGATACAAATCCGAGGCGCGCTCAAGCGCCTCCTGCTTCAATTGCAGGCCGGTCTTTGCCTTCGCATAGGCGGCGAGGGCCGCTGAAACGTCGCTGCTCTCCAGAATGGCGAG
>JAJYJL010000242.1 GCA_021789565.1 Acidobacteriota bacterium | reverse complement strand
TCACCGCCTGCGTCCGATCGCTCACGCCCAGTTTCTCAAAGATGTGAATCAGGTGCGTCTTGACCGTCGCTTCGCTGATATGAACCCAACGGCGTACAAAACAGCGTGTCCGGTTTGTCAGGGTTCACTGTCAAAATGCAAGAAACCTCCATCCGAATCTTGCCCAGGCCCTCATTCACGGCAACCGCTCGAACGTCCAGCCGCTCGATCACAATGCGCCGCTCGTTAAAGTTCGCCTTGGGAAAGCCCCGGCGCATCTTCTTCGCCGTCTGTTCGAGTGAGACGATCGCCTCGTCGCTGATGACCGTCTCGGCGATCTGCTTCTCCAGCTTCCGCTTCTGGCCCTCCATGTAGGTGATCTGGCCGGTGAGCGTCTTTTCCTGGTCGGCGAACAGAGCCCTGGTGATCTCGGAAACGGCCATCCCCGAATAGAGGGCGATCTGGTTTCCCAATTGCTGCTTGCAGCCCTCAATCTGACGGTTGAGCAGGTCCAGCCGGTCGCGAAACACTTGGGCGCGTTTGTCCTGTTCACTTTGCTTCACGCGCAAGCCCCTGACGAGCGTTTCCGGTTCCTCAAAGAGATGCTGGACCCAGCTCCAGACCTTGGCGTCAACCGCATCCACGCGCACGCCCTTGGCGCCACAGCCGCATTGGTCCCAGTTCTTCCCATGGCCGGCTTTGCCCTTGGCGCACCGATAGTAGAGATAGGCGTGCCCGTTGCGGCATTTCGTGACAGAGCTTCCGGCCATTGCCCCGCCGCAGACCCCGCACGTCAATCGCCCTTGCATCAGGTACGAATACTTCAAGTCTCGCTGCGTGTTGTGCTCGTTTTCCTTGATCTGTTCCTGAGCCCTCTCCCACAGTTCACGGCTTACGACCGCCGGCACCTTGATCGCGATCCATTGCGATCGATCGTGATTGCGCACCAACTTGTGATTGACGCGTTTCTTGCGGCCAAAATACCACACGCCGGCGTAGACTTCGTTCTTCAAAATGGCACTGACCATCGTGTTGGGCCAGCAGCTCTTTGCCGTTTTCTTGCGCTTTCCAAGGCGAGTGGCGCCTGGTGAGTCAATCCGCATGAGACTTAGCTTTTTGGCGATCTGGTACGCAGTCAACGGATGCCCGGATTCGTCTCCCTGCGCGTACCACTGAAAAATGAACCGCACGATCTTCGCCTCGGCCTCGTTCACCTCCAGCGCAACCGTCTTTTTTTCTCCCGCGCATTGGTAGCCGTAGGGCGGTTTACCACCGCCCACGTAGTCGCCGTGCTGCGCCTTGCCCAATTTGCCCCTGGACATTGCTTCCAGGAGGCCCCGGCGCCAGTCGCCCGCGCTCTTCGCGTCGAGCACGGCAATGAGAATGTCGGCGAATGAAACGCCGATCTTGCCCCGCTTGACGGTGTGGATCTCTTTGCCCAGCTTGGAGAGCCCGCGAATCAGCAGGGCGATCGCCCACTCGTCACCCTCTTCCGGCGGTCGGACAAGGCGATCCATAGACAGGACGATCAAGGCATCTGCCGCGCCCTCCGAGAGCATTTCGTATGCCTTGGCGCCCTCTGGCCGCTCTTCGATCGGCGTGGTGCCGGTGTAGTCGTCCTTGAAAGTGGCCGCCACCTGCATGCCGCTTTTCTCGGCATACTTTTCGCAGGCGGCAATCTGAGTCGGCAAGCTGTAATTGTCCGCTTGTTCATCCGTGGAGACACGCGCATAGATAATCGCCTTGCTCATGGTTTCCCCCTCTGCCGCGGCGCTCTGGCCGATTTCAGGTCTGGATAAAGGCGCTCGATATACCAGATGATGATGAGCAGGACGCGCCGCAAAAGGATCAAAAACCTCCTCAGGCGGTCCGAGTTCGCTTCCCCATCGGCCGGCGAATCGAGGCCGCCCGGTCCCTTGCTCATGTTCTCTCTCCTTGGTGCGCCGCACTCGTCAGGGCGCCGGCCATGCATTTGCTCACGCACGGGTCCAACGTTCCGGCTTGTGACCCGAGGACATTCCTTCGATCGCCAACCCGTTCAGGCCCCGAAAGATCATGATGGATAGGTCATCGCCAACGGTCAGGTCATCGATTCTAGACTCGTGAAAGACGAACCAGCCCTTGCAATTCAGTATGTCCCGGATCTGCTGTAGCCCCTCGCCATACTTGGCAAGAGGGGCAACCGACATCATCATGTGCTGTGCGACGTCGAGGGCATGAATCATTTCCTGAGTGACGGTCTTGGGCGCGCGGTCCTTGCGCTTGGGCGCGTCCTTGATTTCCACACCACTGGCTCCGCTGGTTTCCTCCGCGGCCCCCTGCAACGCTCGCTCGATCTCGTCTAGGGTAGGGGCGCGTCCCGTCCTCTGCCTGATTTCACCTGCAACCCGATGGAATTTCGCTTCGAATTTCGCGCCGCCTGGGTCTCGATCCCCGGCGAGTGCGCTAGTGCCATCCGTCTGAGGGTGCCGTGCGGCCGCCTGAGCGTCAAGCGCCCGCTGCTCCCGCTGTTCTGGCGTCATAAACTCGATGATGTTGCCCCTCATGGTTGCTGCTCCCTTCGGCCAAACAAAATGGCCCCCGAACGCTGAGACTAGCGTCGGAGGCCCAAGTCATGTTATAATGACGTCAGGTCGCTCGCTGCCGTTTCAGCGTTGCGGCTCAGGGTTCGTCTAGAGGTTCCCGCCTCTGGCGAACCCGCTTTCGTTTGTTAAGGACACACCTACAGCCACCATTATACAACCGATTCCGTTTTCGTCAAGCGGGAACGTCGGGAACCGTTCGCGATTGGCCTTTGAACGCGTCCAAGCGGGTAATCGCTCATGCCCTCAACTGGCCCGGAATATCCGCGGGATTTCCTGATGGATGATCTCCCGCATCTGCTCAAGAATTCGCCGTTCCTGTTTTACGTCCATCGGGCCATTCACGTTGAACGTGGGCGCGAGGGTGACGTTCAGGGAGCCTCGGTTGGCAGTCTTTCCTTCGGTGAGCGCTCGCGTCTCGTCCTGGGTGAGCACGTATTCGCCCGCGTCCAGATAGGCGAGTCCGGTCCGGCCCACGGCGCCGCCCTCTTGATACCGCGGCACCCATACCCAGCTGTCGGCGTTGGTCCGCACCCACTGCCCCCCAGTCGCGTTGACGCTCGCGAGCACATTGTCGACGAGCTGCTGGACGGCCTTTGTGACCGGGCTCTGCGCGGCCTGGAGCGCCACGACCATTGACGTGACCAAACTGGTTCCCAGCGCCAGGCCGGCCGCGTTCACCGCGCCCCCGAGTTCCTGAATCTTGGCATTGGTGTCGGCCGCCATCTGGTCGAGCTGATTCCGAACAATGGCCTTTTCGCTTTCCGCCCGCGTCTGAGCGGCTTTGACTTGTTGCGCCGCCGAACGATTCGCCTGCTGGATCTGTTCATCGGCCGCGTCTTTGGCGTCCTTTTTGCGCACTTCCAGTTCTTTGGCCGCTTCCTGACGCCGGTCCGCGACGTCCGCCAAGCGTTCCTTCTTGGATTCCTCGATTTCGGCGAGACGTACATTCCGCGCCTCGGCGATCTGCTGCTGACGCTCCGCCGCCTGGTCGTTGATATCCTGACGCCGCTGGGCCGCCTCTTCTTGGATCTCTTTCTTGCGGTCCGCCGCATCTTCTTTGAGTTCGCGCCGTTGGCGGCCGCTGCGCGTGCGCCGCAGGGCCTTTTTCAAGTCCTCATCCACCTTGGCGAGAGACTTGCCCTCATCGAAGTTGACCCGGTCAATGCTTTTCACGCGGCCACGTTCGGTGTCGATGGAGTCGCGGGCAGCCTGAGCATAACCGTCGCTGATTTGATGCGCCGCGTCCTCGGCAATCTGCACCTCCTCTTTGGCAAAGCCTCCCATCTGGTCGGCATAGCTGCGGTCATAGCCGGCCAGGGCCCGCGTCAATCCGGCTTGAATACCGACAATGTTCGACGCGGTGTTCGCCCAAATCTGCGTGCGTTGGTCCGAGAGAGCGCTGTCGATTTGCACGATTTTCTTGCTCGCATCGACGGCCGCTTGTGCCACGCTCTTCTGGAGGGCTGTGATCTGACCGCCGTTGACGTTGGTCGTGATCGCGATGCTTGATTCAGCCTGCGCGGTCTTGAGAATTTCAATCTCACGCCGGAGGTCGATGACTTTTTGACGAGCCTTGTCGAGGCCCGACGCAAAAGGCCCGGTCAAGGGGGGGACGCTTTCGTCGAACGAGACGCCCAATTGCTGTTGCAGCTCGACGAGTTCCTTTTCGGCGGCGGTAAGGTCCAGCTCTTTTTGTTTGAGAAAAAGTCTCGCTTGAGAGTATTCGGTCGCCGCGAATTTGCCTTGCTCGGTCGTCTGAATCCACTTGCGCATGGCCTCTTCCTCAACAGCGAGGGCCTTGGCCATCTCCGCAACAGGATCCGTCTTGGACAAATTCTCAATCGCCGTGACGAGGTCTTTGTAGGGCGCGACGATCTTGTCGCGCGCCGCCGCCGCCGCCGCGCTCATGGCCTGCATATCCTTCTGGTACTGCTGGGCGAGCACGGCGACACTCGCCGCCGCGAGCCCGATCCCGCCGCCAAACGCAAGCGCGTTCGCCATATCGGAAGCCGCCCGCGCGGCTTCCCCCATCGGCCCGGGGAGCGTCTCTGCGACATCGCGCAGAACCGCCATCGCCTCGTGCGCGGCGCGATACTTGGTCGCCGCGCCGTCCAAGGCCAAAGCGGTCCTGTCCGTCGCGCGCGCCGCCTGGTCCTCTAGGGGCGACAACTGCTTCAAATCACCGGCGGTGCGGTTGACCTCGCCGTATGCTTTGGTGAGCGCGGCCGCGACTGTCGCCATCGCTTTCTCAAAATCCTTAATGTCTGCGGTCAGAACAATGGACACTTCATTCGGTCCAGGCATGATCATTCTCCCTTGGTAACTTTGGCACCAGAGTAGATTTCAAACGGGCGCCGGAACGTCGGGAACCGTTCCAGCCTTGTCCTTGAACGCGTCAAAGCCGGTCGCGCGCGCCTCAGTCGGCCTTGGCATGCGCCGCGAGGTACTGCTGCCCCCGCGCGTAGGTGAGCGCCGCGGCAAAGGCCGCGCTCCAGCCGGCCAGGTCTCTTGAGTCTGGCCAGTTCCATGCAGGCTCGCCGATCTGCTTCCGAATCGCGTTGAGCGTATGATAGATGATCGTCTCCGCCTTCGCGTCGTTGTAATAGTCGGTCTCCAGGCGAAGCGCATCACAAAGCAACTTGGGGCTATTGACACCTGCACTTGCGTGCGGTGCAAGTGTCGGCGACCACGGCTTGGGCAGATCCCCAACCCCGCGATCCCTGGCGGGAGGCGCCGGCGGCTCTTGTCTTTCCGGCTCGACCGGCTGCTCGGGTCCGGCCTCGGGGGTCGCCCCGGTGGCCTCGGCCGCGTCAGGCCCAGGCCCTGTCGTCGTGATCACGCTCGCCGTCCCCTCGATCGTGTCCGCTTCGGGCGCGGGTTGCAGCTCCTCGGCGGGTTCGAGCCCTGAGAATTCCTGCGGGAACGCTTTCCGGTGCGCCTGCCCCTCGGCGCACTTGGCGAGCTGGTTCGACGGCATTTTCGCCCACATGGCCGTGGGCTTGCCGTCTCGCTTGAGCTGGACATACTCAGAGTATCGGCAGACGCCCCAGACCGGCTCCTTGAATCCCTCGCGCACAATACCCACTTTGGCGGCTGCAGGCGGTTCGGGCTTGAGCCACACGTCCGTCCATTTGCCCTCGGGTCCGCACCAGTACGGCCCCAGCGTGCCCACATATTTCCCCGTGCGATCGGAGATCCGGCGATAGCCGTCAATTCCGATCTGCATGACCATGCGCTCGAGGTATTGGCCGCTCTCCGGGTCGTACTCCTTCCGCTTGAGCATGTAGATCTGCCTCACGAAGGGATCCAGCCCCGTCCGTTGGCACTGCGCGATAAACAAATGCAGCTCGCCGTCGGTCGCTCCCTTGCAAATCGTAGTCTTGAGCAGTTCCACTTTTTCACGGTCGTACACGGTCAAAGCATTGTCCGCAGACATAGGTCCTCCCTTCTCTGTTTTCGTGGTCCCGCACTTGGTACACGTTTTCATCACGAATCAAACTCTTTCCATTCCTGGCGGCTCCTCTGTTTTCGCTTTTCCCGGTCTGCCGCCTCGCGCCGGGCGATCGCATCGCCGCCGGCCGCCGATGCACTGGCCGCGCACGCCTTGACCGCAAACGTCGGGCTGAGCGCAACCGGTTCGCCGTTCTCGCGTGTGAGCGTGCCGCGGCCGCAGAGACAGAACCTGGTGATATCGCGGCCGTTCAGTTCCTCGACTCGAATCGAGACATGGGTATCGCACCGCCGGCAATGATAGACGATCCGGCCCTCATGCGACGTCTTGCTTTCCGCGTCCATGCTTTGGCCTCCGATCCCACAATCGTCCGTAATAGTGCGTTTCGCCCGCCAGGCCAGGCGCTCGCATGATTTGGACGAGAAACGATCCGCGGACGACGCAGGCGAGGTGGCGGTAGCCGTTCCCATCGGCGAAAAAAGACGCTCGGCGGATTTCCTTGCCGCATACACAACAGACCGGCCGCTTGAACGGCTCACCGACAAACGTGTCCAGATCCTCATTCTCGGCTGCTTCTTCCATGTCGTCTGCCAAGCGATCTCCTATTTACTCGGGTTGCCGACCACCCTCGCCTTGGGCCGGCGCACCCCTTATCGCGCGAGAGTCACACCCGTGAGGGCTTGAACGGTCGCCCGCCCGGCCGATCTTTGACTCTCCCGCTCCACCGCTTCGGCCTCGAGCCGGTTCGAGCGGGATTGCTCGCCGTAGAACCGCTGCCACAGCTGTTGATAGATTTGCTCCAGGTCCGGCGGCCGGTCCCCTTGCGGGATCTGAGTGATCCACTCCAGAAGGCCTAACTGGAGGCGATCGACCGCGGCCAGGCCAGCCGTAAAATCAAACTGAGCCGCCAGGCTCATCCCCGGCAACCGCCGCGGAAATTCCTGGTGTAGCGCACGGACGCGAGCCTGCCGCTCGGAGGCCGCCGCCAGCTCGGTACGCACGCGCTCAAGACCCAAGCGGAATTGCAGAAGGTCGACGATGTTCCGACTGTAGATCACCTGGACCTCGACGAGCGCGTCCGCGGCTCGCGCCTCGTAGAGCTCCGCCTTGGCGGTGTCGATTCGCTTGGCCAATTCCCCGAGCGCGGCCTCGAGGCGGGCCAGGTGGGAAGAGCGCTCCCCGATTTCCTCCTCCGCGCGCTCGGCTTTCTCCGCATCGTCGAGGGACAGGGCGGGCAACGTGGCCTTGAGGTCGCCGATCTGCGCCTGGAGCTCCCCGGCCCGCTGGGTCAGTTCGGCGCGCTTCGCCTCGAGCTCGGCGAGGTCCCGAGTAAGTTTTTCAGTGCGTTTGCTTTCCACAAGAACCTCCATGGATATAGTTGTCTGCGGACATTACCACCTTCAAAGCTCGAACAAGACTTCGAAACCGGAAGAACGCGATTCCATGCTCGCGTAGGCACTCATGGCGAGTGCAACCACAAAATCAATCTTGTGGCCGCTCTTCTCCTTAGCAATGCGCCAGCCGCGCGGCGTTTCCACCGCGATGGCCTGACTCACCTGCCGCCGGATCTGCTCATCCTGATAGGCAATCAAGTTCGCGTGTTTCACTAAATCATAGAGACCTTGGCCGATCGCCGTCAAATTCCCTACCGTCTGCGGATACTCGACCATGGGCAAACCGGCCGGTCGCAAATTCTGGGCGAGCGCCTGCATCTGCCAGGGGTCAAAATAGACCGTCCGTAGATTGAATTGCCGCTGCGCTTCTCTCAGTTCTTCGCCAATCGTCGCGTCGAGGTCCAGAGGCTCCCGGCGCGTCGGCTGCCAGATGCGATGTTTCGCAAGGACCACCTTTTGCCGTTCCTCGTCCCAATAGGTAAAGACGACCGCCGCCGAATCATGCTTGATGCTCGCGTCTACGCCCGCACATGTGGGATAGTCGGGTGCCTGTATCCGCATGTGGTGATCCGGGCTCGCGCACGCGTCCCACCATGCCAAGTCAATGAAACTCTCCCCACCTTGCGAACGCTGATTCAGATGCAAGCGCAAGTAGGCAGAGGGTCGCAACTGCTCCTTTTGATCGGCATAATAGGCCGCCGCCTCTTCCGGCGACCCCCGGAAACATCGTTCTTGCGCCTCTTCGCCGGCCATATGGAAGAGAAGGAGCCCGCCATTGCGATAGATGGGCCAATCACTCGAAACCCGCTCGCCCACGAGCCCGCGATCCACGAGCTTGTGCCAGGTCACCGATTCATCCTCGATGCCCGCATAAGAATCGCAAATGCGCATGGCCGGCAAGCCCCAGGACCTGCCCGGAGGCGGTGTCAATTCCTCATACGCTCGAATGCCCGCCTCATAGATGACGCCCCACGCTTCCGTGTGCGAGGCCGTCAAATGATTGGCACCCGCGTTCCCCGCGGCGTCCACCGCCAGAGCCTCGATCGTCGAGCCCGTGGGCAAGAATGTGATCTTGCCCTTGGTGACGTCACAGTTCAAGCGCAAGTACGGATGACGCTTCACCATCTCCGCAATCATCTGGAATTGGCGGCCGGCCGACTGGTCCAAGTCATTGCCCACCGCGAAATGCTGAGAGGGCAGCGCCAGCCAACGCCAGGCGAGCAGGACCCCGTTCATCAACGTCTTGCCCGTTTTCTTGATGTTCGAGACGGCAAGTGTCGTCGTCGTCTCCCGATGTTTCCACCACGTCTGCAGGACCGCCCGCTGCCAGCCGGTTAGAACAATCGGCTGCCCGTTCTCGCCAATCCAGCCGTAAGCGGATTCGGCCCATGCCACCGGCCCCATGTCGCGCCAGGCCTGAATGAGCTCACTCGTTGCCACTGTCATGCTTCACGCTCTCCA
>JAJYJL010000241.1 GCA_021789565.1 Acidobacteriota bacterium | reverse complement strand
CGAAGCCTTACGCAAGGCCGGCGTTCTGCCCGATATGGTGCAGATCGGCAATGAGATTACCAACGGCATGTTGTGGCCGGACGGCAAGCTGCCGGCAAACTGGAAACAGTTCACGGACCTGCTCAAGGCCGGAATCAATGGCGTGGATGCCGGCCACGGAAATGAACCGCGGCCGCAAATCATGATTCACATTGACCGCGGCGGAGACTGGAAAGCGACCCATTACTTCTTCGACCACTTGGCGAAATATCGCGTTCACTATGACGTGATCGGCGAATCCTATTACCCGTGGTGGCAGGGAAGCTTGAACGCCCTGCGGTACAACCTTTACATGACGGCGACCACCTTTCACAAGCCCATCATCCTGGCTGAAGTCGCATACCCGTGGAAAAAGCTGCAATTTCACATTCCCGCCAAGTTTTTGAAGGAGCACCCGAAACTCAAGAACTTCAAGCCGCATTTCCATCTGGGACCTCCGCCGTTTCCCATGACGCCCGCGGGACAAAAGGAATTTCTCCAAGCGGTTTACCGGACCGTTCTGGACACTCCGGACAACCTGGGCAAAGGCCTCTTCTGGTGGGAGCCTGCCGTGCCCGCCAATACGCCGCTCAGGGTCCGCGGACTCTTTGGCGATTCAGGGAACGCGCTTCCGGCGATCACTGTGTTTGACGAGTACACGCGAAGATAGCCGGCAAGGTTCGCGGGATAGGGATCCTGTTTTTTGTTCAAAAACATGAAAGAGGAACAAGGAAAGAAGCGCACGCGCCGCGAGTTCCTGCAAGCGGCTGTGGGCACCGGCCTGGCAGGTAGCCTTACGGAGCCAGCTCCGCAGCGCCTGCCGGCAGCCCGAAATACGGCAAGACCCGCTGACGCCGGAGAACGGGCGGATTCGCGTCAATGGAATTGCGCCAGGCAGCGGAAGGCGCTCCCGTTTATATTCCGAGGGCCGCCCGGCTCGCATTCCCGCCTGACGGGCAGATCGCCGAGATACGCAGGATCACCGCTTCTCCGGAGTAACGGGTGACGCTGACCGAGGCATGACGGCGCACTTCGGTGCGAGACCAAATCATTGTGATCAGGAGGCAGGCAGTGCATTTTGAATCGAGGATGAAAAGCCAGTGGCTCAAGCGGACAAGTCTTCTTGCCGGCCTGATCTTCGTGGGATGTTCCATGGCCTTTGCATCCACGCGCGTTAACCTCGACGGCTACTGGCAATTCAAAACGGACCCTTCAAACCAAGGCGGGTCGGAAGGCTGGACAAAAGCAAAGCCCGAGGGCACGACGATGGTCCGCGTACCCGGAACCTGGAGCATCATACGGAAATATTACTATTATGTCGGCCATGCCTGGTACTTCAAGACGTTCACTTTTCCGGCTCTCACACGTGAGGAGCGCGTGGAAATCCATTTTGGCGCCACGTTCTACAGTTCACACGTCTGGCTGAACGGAACCGAGCTGGGCAGCCACCCGGGCGGCTACACCAGCTACTATTTCAACCTCACGCCCTACCTCAAACCGGTCAACCAACTAGCCGTCGAAATCGACAATCAGCCCGGCGTCACGACCATTCCGGGCTGGGCGATGCGAGGCAACCACAGGGTCGGAACCTGGTATGACTGGTGGCCCGACGGCGGGATCGTCCGCCCTGTCTGGCTCAAGGTCAGCGCGCCGCAACTGGTGCGATGGCAGCAGATTCTCAGCACCGTCTCCGGGACCGGCGCAACGGTCACCGATCACTTGCATGTTGAAAACTACGCCTCGAGCGCGGCCCATGCGCGGCTGTCGCTCAAGGTTCTCGGGCCCCGAGGTGATGTCGCGGCGACTTCCGTGCAACCGGTCCTATTGCCGCCGGGGAAGAAAGTCGTCACCCTCAAACTCAACCTTCACGCCGTCAAGCTCTGGAGCTTTGACAATCCGAACCTCTATCGCATGGAGGCCGTGCTCACAGGGCATCGCGGAGAAGTGCTCGATTCGCGGACGGACAACTTTGGCGTGCGCACCCTCGTCATTCGCAACCGCAAGCTTTACCTCAACGGCCAGGTCGTTCGCCTCACGGGCATTGACCGGCATGAGGATTCGCCCTGGGAGGGCCTGGCGGAAACCGAAGGCACGATCCTGCACGATTTCGACGACATGAAGAAGCTGCAGGTTACGCTTACGCGCCCCGTTCATTACCCTCAAAACCCGCTCATCTACGATTTCGCGGACCGGCACGGCATTCTGCTGATCCCGGAAATCCCCCTCTGGCACTTCAGCGCCGGCCAATTCGCGAATCCCAAAGTCATTGCATTGGCCAAGCAGATGATGCACGAGGTGATTGAACAGGACGGCAACCACCCGAGCATCTTCGCCTGGAGTGTCTGCAATGAGAGCGCGACCGATACTCCGCAAGGCGTCGCCTACTTCAAGACGATGTACCGCTACATCAAGTCGCTTGATCCGTCACGCTACGTGACCTATGCGGACGACCTTCTGCCGCTCGTCAAGAATCCCCGCGACAATGCAGCGAGTTATGCGGACTTCGTGATGTGGAATGAATACTACGGCTCCGGACACGGCACGGAAAAGGTTCTTCCGAGTCTGATCCGGAAAATCGGCAGCGATTATCCGAACAAGATGGTCATCATCTCGGAAACCGCTCCTTACATGCCGCTCACCCGCAATCCCAAAGAGGCGCGGCGCTTTCGCGACGAAAGCATCGGCAAAGAGCTGTCACTGTTCGGCAAATATCCCTGGATTGCGGGAGTGCTTTACTGGGCCTATGCGCCTTACCGCTCCCATGCGTTTCCACGGCGCACTAAGTTGACGGTCCCAATACCCTCTCCGCCCTTTACGTTCGGAAGCTTCTTTGTAAACCGGAATCGCCAGCGCCAACCCATCTATTACGCTTTCCGAAGGGATAACGCGCCGGCGAAAATCGATATCCAGATGACCTGGCCGAAGGGCGAAACAACGGTTTCCCCGCCGGCGGGATTCAGCGCCGTGATCGAGCGCCGCGGGCCACTCCACATCCCTTCTTACTCTCTTGACCATTATCAAGCGGTGTGGCAAGTGGTGAATTCGCGCGGCCGGGAGGTAGGCGCGGGCAAGCAGTCGCTGCCGGATATCGGCCCACCCTTCTCGCTGGTAAAAAACTGGCAGCCTCCTGCAAAGTCGCGCGGCCTAACGCTTCACCTCTGGCTCTACCGGCCCACTGGATTTTTGGCCGCGAAGGGAACGTGCTGGTGGCGGCCGCCTATCTGGCGCCTGGGCCTGTGGCGCTGCCGCGGTGACTGAGCCGGCGTGCCTTTGTCCAGCGTGAAAGCAACTCTAGAAATGGATGATGCCCCGTTGCAGCGCGGCGACGGCGGCCTGCGTGCGGTCATTCACGTTGAGCAGTCCCAGAATGATGTTGATGTGCCACTTCACCGTGCCTTCGGTGATCTTCAGCGCGTGTGCAATCTCCTTGTTGCTCAGCCCCTTGACAATCAATTGCAGCACTTCCAGCTCGCGCGCGCTCAGGCGGAAGCATGCGGGCCGCTCCGCAAGAACCTTTGAAACGCGCTCGGGGATGTATTGGTGGCCCGCGTGGACTCTGCGGATGGCGCTCACCAGTTCGTATTGTGACATGCCTTTCAGCAGATAGGCCTGCGCGCCGGCGTTGAGCGCCGTGAAGATGTCCTCATCACCGTCGTAAGTCGTGAGGGCGATAAAGCGAGTTTCCTTCGACTCTTTCCGGATCAGGCGGATGGCTTCCGCTCCGCTCATGGTGGGCAGGCGCAAATCCATCAGGATCAGGTCCGGCCGATGCTGGTGGAACAATTGCACCGCCGCTTCTCCGGATTCCGCCTGCGCCACCACGGTCATGTCCGTCTGGGCATTCACAATGGCGGCAAGGCCCAACTGGACAACCGGATGGTCATCCACCACCATCACGCGGATTTTCGCCTTAGTCCGCTTGCCGGTGGAGCTTTTGTCCTCCGGCTGGAATTGAGACCACGACATGTGTTCCTTTTCCTGGCTTCGCGTCAATTTCAAATTTCCCTCCGAGTTCCTCGGCACGCTCGCGCATGCCGACGATACCGTAATGTTCGTCTTTTCCCGGCGGACCGTTTTGCGGATCGAAGCCGCGGCCGTCATCCTGAACTTCTATCCGCACGTGGTGATCCGCAAACGCCACCTGGATGACGACGTTTGCAGCGTTCGCGTGCGTCAGCGCGTTCCGCACGGCTTCCCGGGCGATCAACAGAAGGTTGCTGCTCGCCTGCGGTTCCAGGTAAAAGGGAGTCCCGGAAACTTCCGTCCGGACGTTCACCTCTTTTTCAGCGGAAAAGTTGCGGGCCAGATGCCGAAGCCCTGAAACAAGGCCCTCCGCCTCCATGGACGTATAACGCATGTTCCAGATGGCGAGGCGCGCCTCATTGAGAGTCTGGCGGATCTGCTCCCGAGCGTGAGTCAGCAGGCTTTGTCCGGTATTCGAAGAGGGCTCCGGCATGCTGGAGACCGCCTCAAGCAGCGTGGAAACGCCGACGCATCCCTGGATGACCGTGTCGTGCATTTCGCGGGCCAGGCGGCTCCGCTCAGCGAGCACGGCAGCGTAGCGCGCCTTGGTTTGGGCTAAATGCACGCGCAGCCCCACCCACACCGCCCCGGCAATCAGCAAGACGACGAGAGCATCAAACCACAAGGTCCGATAGAATCGCGCTTCCCAAGTGAAGGGGAATGAGGCTTCAGACATTTCATTCGGCGCGTCATTGTAATAGGCGACCACCTTGAATTCGTAGTCGCCCGGAGGCAGGTTGGTGTAATAAGCCACGCGGCGTGTGGAAGCGTTGGTCCACTGGTTGTCAAAACCTTTCAGCATGTATTTGAAGCGGATGTGTTCAGGCGCGCGCAGGCTCGGAGCCGTGTAGTTGATTTCCAGGCGCCCGCGTCCCGGCGGAATCCGTGTGTGCGATTTGAGAGAGACGTCATTTCCGTCGGCCTCCACGGATTCAATCAGCGTGCGCGGTTTTTCGCTCCAGTTCACTTCGGAAGGATCAATACGGATGGCGCCTTTCGACGTGGGAAACCACAATACGCCCGAGCGCGTCACGGAGCCGGCCGGCTGGATTCCGCCGTTCACTTCTCCCACGTCCGATCCTTGCGAACTGCCGTAGAGCGTGGGTGCAAGTGCTCCCGGCTGGCAACCCGTGGAACTGTTAAGGTTGGCGAGTGAAATCTGGAAGATGCCTGCCCGCCCGCTGAACCAGAGGTTGCCGGCGTGATCCTGGAGAATCTGGTAAATATCATCGTCGGGAAGGCCGCAGCGCGTTGTGTAATGCGACAAGGCCCCGTTCTTCAAACGGAAAAGACCTTCGTCGCGAGTGCCCAGCCACAATGTACCGCTGCCGTCTTCGCGAATGGCCCAGATTTTGTCATTGCGCAATGCAGCGAGCGCCGGATCGTTCATGAATTTGCCGTCGCGGATGACACACAATCCTCCATCGGTTCCAATCCAGATGTATCCGGCCTTGTCTTCCACAATGGTGCGGATGCTCGGATAGACCAGCCCGTTGGCCGTGGTATAGTTCCGAAACTCCTTCCCGTTCCAGCGGCTGAGCCCGCCGTCCGTGCCGATCCACAGGTTTCCTTTGCGGTCCTCACAGAAAGCCCGGATGAAGTCATTGACCAGCCCTTCCTTGCGTGTGTAATGGACAGCAACGCCGTTCTTCGGGATCGCCACCAGTCCCTGGCCTCCCGTGCCAATCCACAACACGCCTCTCGAATCTTCAAAGACGGTTCGAATCGCAACATTGCGGACTGACGTCGGCAGGCGATAAGCAACCAGGCGCCAGCCTTCGATCCGATAAAGGTGACCGTCGGCAATCCACAAAGAGCCATCCGGCGCCGCATAAAGCGTGCTGACGTTTTCATAAATGGTGCTCGTGTTGCCCAGTGAAATGCCGTCTGTGTTTTCAACCACACTCACGCCGGTGTCGCTGATTCGCAGAAGGCCGTCTTCCGTCCCCACCCAAAGGTCCTTTTCCGAATCCACATAAATGGAAAGGACGGTGTTGTTGGGTAGAATCGCGGGGGCTTGATAGGTGCGAAATGAGCCCTTGCGATACCGGCTGAGCCCATGCCCCACCCATCCGACCCAGACGTTGCCGTCGCGGTCCTGACAGATGTTCGCCTCAACGTCGTTGTCGAAAGGTCCGTGCAGGATTCTGCCGCTGGGGGTGAGGCGATAGAGCCCGTCGTAGGTTCCAATCCACATCGTGCCGTCGCTCGACTGGAAAACCGACTTGATCTGGTCGCTGGCCATGCTCCGGCCCAGCACGATGTTTTTCACTTTTTGATGAGAAATGACGTATAGGCCGGACCCACCCACCCACAGCCGTCCACGGCGGTCTTCCGTGATGGCATGAACGGAAATGAAGGGCAGGCCGTCGCGGCCGTCGAGGCGCACGAATCGCTTGGCTTTGAGCATAAACAGGCCGTGGTCCGTACCCACCAGGAGCCGCCCGTCACGCATCTGATAAATCTTGCGCACGAAGCCGTTGGTCAACCCTTGCTGCTCGCCAAAGGATTTGAACACACCGTCGTGGTAGCGAACAACGCCGCCTCCCGCCGTGCCAACCCAGAGGTCACCGTTGCGAGCGGCATACAAAGAAAGAACTCGATCGTCATGAAACGCAGGCGTGTTCGACCGGTCAAACAGGACGAACTGGAATCCGTCGAAACGCGCTAAACCCCCACGCGTTCCAATCCAAAGGTAACCATTTTTCGTTTGCGTGATGGCCAGGATCATTTCATCCGGCAGGCCGTTCTGCGCATACCAGACGCGACGGTCAAATTCCCAGATGCTTTTATTGGTGGGCAGCGCGGAGACAGGGAGCGACGTGAAAACAATCAGCGCAAACAGGTTGAGACTTCGGGGCGTCCACTTTTTGAAAAACCCCCAAACCATAAATTTGGCGTGCGCGGCAGTCGAGCGTCTGGGCAGGGAGCCTATCAACGGGCTCACAGAGGGTCGTGCGAGAAGATGAATGCCATCTGTTGAATAGTTTTCAAAGGCTTTCGTATCGGGCCTCAAGCGCGCCCTCGGACTGGTCCTGTGCGGAGCCTAATTCGCAAGGTGTTTGCTGCCGGGCCACAGCACACTGCCGTATGGTCTTTGCCACAAACGACCGTCACTGGACCTCCTTGTAAATTATACGGCAGTCCCGCGCGCCATGGGAGTTGTTGGGAGCCTGACGAAGCGATTTTGAGTGGTAGGCCTGGGGAGATTCGAACTCCCGACCCACGGTTTAGGAAACCGTTGCTCTATCCATCTGAGCTACAGGCCCGCGGCTTGGAGCTATTCCGACCCAGATTAGCACAATGCCGAAGTCCGCACAGCGCTTTTCAAGTTGACCGTTTGAAGCGGTCAAGGATTTGAAACAGGAGCAGCGCCGTCGCCATATTAACCAGCGCACTGCTGACCATATCGAATGAGCGAAGCGGCGGCGGCGTTTCCAGCATGGCGTGTAACAGCCCGAATACGCACAGGTCGTGGACAATCACGAGCAGTCCGGTCAGCAAACCCCGCGCTAGAATGCCTTCAAGATTCAGTTTGATGCCAACCGACGCCGCCAGGTAGCCGATGACGGCGTCCGCAGCCCCCATAATACCCAAATAGCCGTGCGAGAGAGCGTCTTGAAGAAGACCGAGGATCGTTCCCAGCCAGATGCCGAAAATTTTGTGTTGTCGAAACACGGAAAAGTAGATGGTTACGAGCAGCGGAAAATCAAAGAGCCTCGCGGCCGGGGTCGTCAGGGGAAGAAAAGTCTGGAGAAGCAGGCTGATGAAAGCTGAAATCAGCAGCACCGCGGGACGCACGCGAAAAACCTCTTTCCGTCTCGCGTTGAATCTCGCTCCACCCATTGTATTGAAAGGGAATTCTTGAACCAGGCGGCCGAAGTCGAAGCATTGCTCTGGCGCGTTACCTTTGCGTTGCCCGCTCGCCGTGCGCCGGCCCGGCGCTGGCGGAGGGTCCGATGACCACCAGCACGTTCTCCAATCGGTCCAAAGCGGCGGCAGGCTTCACTTGAATGTCTTTGTAGATGTTGCCGCGCGTCGCGCTCGCCACCACGCCCACGGGCAGACCTTTCGGATAAATCTGGTCGAGACCGGAAGTGAGCACTGCCTCACCCACTTTGACGGGCTCATCATTCATGACGTACTTCAGCCGGCAGAAGGCCAACCCGGTTCCTTGCAGGACTCCCTGCGTGCGGCTCCCTGCCAGCATGCAACCGGCTCCGCTCGAAGGATCGGTAATCAGCAGAACCTCCGCCGAATGCGGATAGACGGCGGCGATTTCACCGACGATCCCGCTCGGGGTCACGACGGCCATATTGCGCCGGAGGCCGTCGCTTTGGCCGCGGTCAATAAGCACGCTGCGCGAGCCGGGCGCGGGGCTCGAAGCGATCACTTCAGCCGCGAGGGTGTTCAACGGGTCTTGCGTCTTGAAATTCAGCAGCGCGCGCAGTCGCGCGGCTTCCGCCGCTTGCTCGGTCAACTGGGCGATTCGCCAGCGCGCCTGCGCCAGTTGAGCGGCAAGCTCATGATTTTCTTCTTCGGCGCTCCACATTCCGGAATAGTCCGACCATGCGCCGCCAACGTCCGAACTTGCGCTCCTCAATGCCCGGTCAAACGGTCCGAACACGCCGGCCGCCCAAACGTGAATGAGCCGCACATTCCGGTTTCGCGTGATTTGAAACGATAGCAGGAGCACTTGGCCCAGCAACACGCCCAGCAGGACAACAAAGGCGCCGTGGGAAGCGAGAAAAGCCGGCATTCGTTCGCGTCCATCCCGGCTGCGGGAGCGGCCGGGGCCGGTAAAATCGGACCATTCGGAATCGAGCATGGTGTTTTGATCC
>JAJYJL010000240.1 GCA_021789565.1 Acidobacteriota bacterium | reverse complement strand
CTCAGGCCACACCTCCATCCGCATGGTGACACATTTTGACGTTGACCGCGCTGGCTGCGAGCGCGCGCTCAGTGCGCTGCGGGCGGTTCTCGCAGTCGCACAAGGCTCGGCAAGGGCCTGAACGATACACGGGTGGTTGAACCGCGTCATCTCTCTTTTCTGAATCAGGGAAACCTGACATGCGTCAGTGCTTCTTTTGCGCTTTCTGTGTATACACCTGGCCGAGGATCTGGACGTAGTGGTCCCGGTAAGTTGCGTCGTGGGGATCCATCTTTGTGCAAATCTGGTACTGCTTGAGCGCCCCGTCCAAATCCCCCAGTTTTTCGAGGGCATATGCCAGCCCGCTGTGCGCGTCAACATTTTCAGGTTCGCGGCGTACGGCCTCCAGCATTTCTATCCGGGCGCCTTCCCAATCGTGGAACATGAGAAAAGTAATTCCGAGTTCGCGGTGCAGGTCGCCGTTCCTTGGGTCAAGCATTGTGGCCTTGCGGAGGAGTTCGACCGCCTCCTTGAATTTTCCGTCTGAGCGCAGTTGAT
Organism: Acidobacteriota bacterium; assembly: GCA_021789565.1. The sequence continues at coordinate 8,387 of JAJYJL010000240.1, read as the reverse complement.
CCGCTTCTGAAACCATATGCCGCAACTCCATTTCTGAAGCGGCCGGGTTGATGGGCGAAGAATCTGTCAGGCGCGAACCTGCAGCGGCTTCCCGTGCGTCCACTTCCAGTTGATGTCCTGCGGTCGGAGAAATGAAGTAGGACGTTTCCCGCTGGTCCGGGCATCGCACGTGGACGTAATGGTCTCCTGGTTCCACCGCCTTTAGCACCAGGACTCCGTCGGTACCGGTGATTCCCGCCTCGTCGCCATCAATATCCACTTTGCACCTGTCGGTTCCCGATACGACGGAGACAGTTGCCGACACATCCTGCTTTCCACGCTTCTTTCCGTGGAACCATTTCGGTAGGCCGTAGGCATTGGCAGCCAGGCCGAGCGCAAGGAAGAAAGCGAACTGGGAGCGCATACGCATAGACTTTGAGTCAATGGTAGCACGGAAAATCTCGCCTGTGACGCGCGCGTCGGCAGGGAATTGCACCCGGGCCGCAGAACTTCACAGACTTAAGCATGTTAGAATAGCTCTGATTCGGACGTTCGGAAAGATGTTGATGGAGGTGTCCGCTGGATTTCGATCTGTCCAATGAGGAACAGGAGATTAGGGACTCCGTGCGGGCATTTGCGGAGCAGGAGATTCGTCCCCACGTTCAGGAGTGGGACGCGTCGGAGCATTTTCCCGTTGAGCTGTTGCCTGCGCTGGCCGAGCTGGGATTGATGGGTGTAATGGTTCCTGCTGAATACGGCGGGGCCGGATTAGGCTACATTCCCTACGTTATTGCAATTGAAGAGCTTGCACGAGTTGACGGCTCTGTTGCACTGGTGGTGGCTGCACATAATTCGCTTTGCTCCAATCACATCCTGCTGGCCGGGAGCGAGCAACAGAAAAAGAAATACCTGAGTTCGTTGGCGCAGGGGAAGAAACTGGGATGCTGGAGTCTGACCGAGCCTGGGGCAGGATCGGATGCCGGAGGGACGCGAACAACCGCTCGGCTTGAAGGTAATACCTGGATACTAAACGGTTCCAAAACCTTTACCACTAACAGCCATTACGCCGATATCTGCGTGGCCATGGCTATGACGGACAAGGCAAAGGGCAAGCACGGCATTTCGGCGTTTATCGTTGAAAAGGGAACACCAGGTTTTCGGCCCGGCAAAGCCGAAGACAAGCTTGGCATGCGCGCCAGCAATACCGGAGAAATTATCTTCGAGGATTGTCGAATTCCCAGGGAGAATTGCCTGGGCGAAGAAGGCCAGGGATTCATTGACAGCCTGCGAGTTCTGGATGGGGGGCGGATTTCCATTGCGGCGCTTTCTGTCGGTATGGCACAGGGCGCTTTTGAAGCTTCGCTCAAGCACTCCCGGGAACGCGAGCAATTTGGACGCCCTATTGCCAGTTTTCAGGCCATCCGGTTCAAGCTGGCGGATATGGCGACTGAAATTGACGCAGCCAGGTTGCTGACGTGGCGGGCCGCGGTCATGGCGACAAAAGGCAAGAGGGTGACACGCGAAAGTTCCATCGCTAAGTTGTTTGCCAGTGAGGTAGCGGTCCGGGTTGCAGGCGAGGCGGTCCAGATTCATGGTGGCTACGGCTTCATCAAGGACTATCCTGTGGAAAAGTTTTACCGGGATGTCAAGCTGTGTACCATCGGTGAGGGTACCAGCGAAATTCAGCGGCTGATTATCGCCCGTGAATCGCTGGGCAACTCGATTTAGAGGTTCCGGTGTCATGCACGAATTGTGATGATTACATGGATGAATCTCTTGAACAGTGGGTCGAGAAGGTCTGTGCAGGCGACCGTCGTGCGATGGCGCAGGCCATTTCAGCCGTTGAATGCAAGGACCCCTCGAGCACAGCATTGCTCAGGGCGCTTTTCCACAAAGCCGGCAAGGCGTACACGATTGGTATTACCGGGTCGCCGGGGGCAGGGAAGAGTACGCTGCTCGAAAAGGTCGCCGCGGAATACCGCCGCCTGGGAAAGCGCGTAGGGATTATCGCGGTCGATCCTACCAGTCCATTTTCCGGCGGAGCGATTCTGGGCGACCGCATTCGCATGCAGGCGCTATCAACCGATGAAGGAACCTACATTCGAAGCATGGCCACGCGGGGACGCTTGGGTGGTCTTGCGCCCGCAACTCGCGACGTCGCGCTCATTATGGATGCTGCAGGCTGTGATGTCGTGTTTGTGGAAACCGTGGGTGTGGGTCAGGACGAAGTGGAGGTTGCTCGACTGGCGGATGCCACGGCGGTCCTTCTGGTGCCAGGCATGGGTGATGACGTCCAGGCCTTTAAGGCCGGGGTGATGGAAATTGCGGACTTTTTTGTGATTAACAAGGCGGACCAGCCCGGCGCAGAACGCCTGGAGCGACACCTGAACGTGCTGCTTTCCGTGGGCGCGCAACGGAGTGAACGGTTGCCTCCTATTGTTAAAACCACGGCAACGACAGGCGAGGGGATATCTGAACTGTGCGAAGAGTTGGAAAAGTTTCGGGCCGCGACTGAACATAGTTCTGCGGGACTGAGTCGCCAGCGTGAGAACGCGCGGTTGCACCTTCTGGAATTGTTGCGGCAGAGGCTGTTTGAAAGAGTTGCTCAGGAACAGATGGACCAGAAGCGAATCGGTGCCTACGTTGAGGACATTCTGGCGCGCCGGCGCGACCCCCATTCCATTGTGGAAGAAATGATGGAAACGTCCGGCGTCGGCTCCGGGCGTGTTTGAGCATCCTGATCAGATGGCGTACGGTTTGAAGCGCGATTGAAATTGTTAGGCCGAATAACGGAAAGCCTCGGTCACAGGGTTAGAGAATGAAAATCCACCACCTGGGTATTGCTGTGGAGTCCCTTGAGAATGCGGTGCCGGTGTTTGAATTGTTGCTGGGCTGCCCGCCTGATATGACGGAAGAAGTTAAAGATCAGAACGTGCGCGTCGCCGTATTTCAAGTGGGGGAGAGCCGCATTGAGCTGCTGGAGGCGAGTTCCGCGGATTCGCCGGTCGCACGCTTTATCGGCAAGCGGGGGCCGGGCATTCATCATCTGGCTTTGACGGTTGCCAATTTGCAGAAGACGCTGGGAGATCTTGAACAGCGTGGCATCAAGCTGATCGACAGCACTCCGCGCCTGGGTGCGGGCGGGGAATCGATCGCCTTTCTGCACCCGTCAAGCACGGCCAGCGTTCTGGTTGAACTGCTGGAGGAATATGGCTCCTCGCATGCATCCCCACATCAGGGGCAGGAAAGTAAATGAAGCTGGGAACATTTGAGATTGATGCCTTGTCGGATGGAACCTTCAGTCTGGATGGCGGCCAAATGTTTGGGGTGGTACCCAAGCCGTTATGGGAGAAGAAACTCCCCGCTGACGAGCGCAACCGTGTGCGTCTGGGGCTGACCTGCCTGCTGGTCCGGACGGGCAAATACAACGTCCTGATTGAAACGGGCATTGGAGAGAAGTTCGACGCGAAGCACACTAGGATTTATAACATCGATCATTCCTCGCGACTCCCGGAAGAGCTTTCGCGCTACGGCCTGGGCCTTGACGATATCGACATCGTGATCAACTCCCATCTTCACTTTGACCATTGCGGCTGGAACACCCGACGCGAGGGATCCCAGTTTGTCCCGACGTTTCCGAAGGCGCGCTATTTCATGCAACGGGCGGAATGGGAGCATGCCCTGCACCCCAGTGAGCGTGACCGGGCAAGTTATCTGGAAGAGTGGTTTGCTCCGGCCGAACCGCAAACGGTGTTTGTTGAGGGCGCCCGCGAAATCGTTCCCGGAGTGCGCGTTGAGCTTGCGCCCGGACACGTACGCGACATGCAGTGCGTGTGGATTGAATCGGAAGGCCGGCGCGCCTGCTTTATTTCAGACCTGGTCCCAACGCGCGCGCATCTTCCGTTCCCATGGATCATGGCGTTTGACCTTTATCCGATGGATACTCTGGCTACAAAAAGACGGCTGCTCCCTCAACTCGCGGAGAACCGCGATCTTATTGTTTTTCCGCATGATGCGGAAGTTCCCTGGGGAGTTCTGATGGAGGTCGAAGGCAAACTGGCCTTTCAGCAGGTTGCGGAGACCTGACATAGAATTATGAACAGTGGAGGGTGAACTGTGGCTCAGGCGGAGATCGGGATTATTGGCGGGAGTGGGCTTTATCGGATGGAGGGCCTCAGCAGCGCAAAATGGGTGCGCGTGGCGACGCCGTTCGGCAAGCCCTCAGATGCTTTTCGCGTCGGAACTCTGGAGGGGCGGAGTGTTGCATTCCTCGCCCGGCACGGACGGGGACACCTGCTGACTCCATCGGAAATCAACTTTCGCGCCAACATTTATGCGCTGAAGAAACTGGGGGTGGAACGCATCCTTTCCGTCAGCGCTGTCGGGTCATTGCGAGAAGACTACCGTCCGATGGATATGGCCCTGCCTTTGCAATTCTTTGACCGCACTCGGGGTCGCATTTCAACCTTTTTCGGCGGCGGCATTGTTGCCCATGTCAGCTTTTCTGATCCCATGTGTCCAGCGGTTGTGGATGCGATGGAGGAGGCCTGCGCGGATGCAAAAGTTACCGTTCACCGGGGAGGAACGTACGTCTGCATGGAAGGCCCTGCGTTTTCGACCAAGGCGGAATCGAAAGCCTACCGAAGTTGGGGCATGGACGTCATCGGCATGACGAACCTTCAGGAAGCCAAACTTGCGCGCGAAGCCGAGATCTGTTATGCCACTCTGGCGATGGTTACCGATTACGATTGCTGGCATCCGGACCACGAGGCGGTCACCGTCAACCAGATCATCGATTATCTCAATCGCAACGTGGACAATGCCCAAAAAATACTGCGGGCGGGCGTCCGTCGCCTGCCCCCAAATCGCAATTGTAAGTGCGGCTCGGCGCTGGCGCATGCGATCCTAACGGACCGCCGAAAGATTTCTCCCCAAGCAAAGAAGCGACTGGGCTTGCTCGTTGGCAAATATCTCAAGTAAACTGAGTTGATAGATAGAATTCGCAAGTCAGGGGAAAGGCAAGCATTTATGTCGCTTTTAGTCGTTGGTTCTGTAGCATTTGATTCAATCCGGACGCCCCACGGGGAAGTGGAGGGTATTCTCGGTGGGTCAGCAAGCTTTTTCTCAGTTGCTGCAAGCTGGTTTGGTCCCGTCAAGGTAGTCGCTGTGGTCGGCGACGACTTCGGTGATGAACACCTTGAGGTTTTCCGGCTGCGCTCAATTGAAACTACGGGAATCGAACGAGCTCCGAGTAAGACTTTTCGCTGGAAGGGCGAGTATGTGGGCGACATGAATGACGCCAAGACCCTCGACGTTCAGCTCAACGTGTTCCAGAATTTCAGCCCTAAAGTTCCAGCGTCTGATTCATCGACCGAGTTTGTTTTTCTCGGCAACATCGATCCGAGGTTGCAACTCCACGTTCGCCGCCAGCTTTCCAAAGCGCGATTGGTCGCCTGCGATTCCATGAACTACTGGATTGAAGGCAGGCTTAATGATTTGCAGGAGACACTGCGCGAGGTGGATGCGCTGGTGATTAATGAGGGCGAAGCCCGCATGCTTTCCGGCTGCCAGAACCTCCCCAAGGCGGCGCGAGAAATCCAGAAGATGGGACCTGAAATCCTGGTGATCAAGCGCGGCGAACATGGCGTCACTTTGTTCAACAACGGTTCCGTGTTTTCAGCACCCGCCTTCATGCTGGAAGAATTCAAGGACCCCACGGGGGCAGGCGACACGTTTGCCGGCGGATTCATGGGCCACCTTGCCCGAACGGGGGACCTGTCTGAAAGCAATCTGCGCCGTGCCATCGTGTATGGTTCCGTGATGGCGAGTTTTGCGGTTGAGGAATTTGGTCTCAAACGCCTCCTGGGGCTGACGCCTCAGGAAATCGAAGGACGCGTGCGCGAATTTGCGCAACTGACCCGATTTGATGTCTGACCGGGCGCATGCCGATTCCAGATCGTTTCAGCCGATTCCAGTCCTCCCTGCCGAAATAGCCATTGCCGTCTGGGCTGCTATTCTAGTGGTAGCCCTTGGCAGTCTCCATTTTTTTTACACCCGTGGCTTGACACAACTTTACGGTGACACCTTTGCGCATATGGCCGCCGCTCGGCGGATGTTTGATTCCCTGACGCCCGGCTATGCGGAGATTGGCAACGTGTGGCTGCCGATGTTCCAAGTGCTGGTGGCGCCGCTAAGCGTCAGTGACCACCTGTGGCGGACGGGGCTGGCCGGCAGCCTGATCACAACGGCAGCTTTTGCGGTGAGTGCGTGGTTTCTGTTCCGGCTGGCGCTGGAAATGAATGGAAGCAAAGCGGCGGCTTTGGTCACGTTGGCTGCTTTTCTGTTATGCCCCAGCATGTTTTACCTGTCCAGCACTCCTATGACGGAACCACTCGCCATCTTGTGGCTCGTGCTTACGGTCTATGCTTTGTTCCGTTACCAGATGAGCGGCAGAGTGCGCTGGGTATTGGCAGCGGCTGTTGCGGCATTCTTCGCTACCTTGACTCGCTACTCGGGGTAGTACCTCCTTCCCTTTGCCGCGCTGTTTGTCCTGCTGGCGCGAAAAGGGTCGTGGAGAGGGCGTCTTTCCCGTGCAGCTCTTTTCTCCGTGATCGCGGGCTTGGGTCCGGCCCTATGGATGCTCCACGACGCCGTTGCAGCCGGTAATCCGCTCGAGTTCTACAACGGGCCCAATTCAGCGCAGGCTATTTACGCTCACCAGGTGGCCACCACAGCTTTTCGCTATCCAACGGACGGCAGCATTCTGCTTTCGGCACGCTATTACGTTGAAGACCTGAGGATCATTCTGGGGCCCTGGCTGCTTGTGCTCGCTGGGCTTGGCCTGATGATGTGGGTGCTTGAACGGCGATTTCGCACAAGGCGAGCAGCCACTTTGCTCTTGCTGGTTCTGTTTCCATTTTATATTCAGGCGATGGCCGGTGCCGGCGTCGCGCTCTACATTCCCACGTACTTTCCGCATTCGTATTACAATCTCCGTTACGGGATTGAAATGCTGCCGGGAATCGCCCTTCTCGCGTCCTTTGTCATTTCTCCGACGCTGGCGCGGGCTTTTCAGACGGGAATGCTGGCGGCATGTCTGGCCGTCCTGGGAGCGCAGAACGTCTGGATGCTGGCTGGAGGAGCGCGCCACCTACCCGTGGTAAGGGAGGGTATTCTCAATACACCCTGCAAAGCTCAACCCGACCAGGCCCTCATCTCTTTCTTCAGGAGGAACTACGACGGCCAGAGAATCCTGATGCAGCCCGGTGAGTGGCCGTGTGTGGCTCCAACTCTCGACATTCACTTCAGGAATATCCTGAGTGGGTCCAATCGGAGTTACTGGCGGAAGCTTCCCAATGGTGCGCAAAAACTGGTGGGATGGATTGTGAGCGGCGAGGGCGACCCAGTTGACATTCTGATGCGGACTTATCCGGGTGCGTTTACTGATTTTGTGCCTGTGTATCAGAGGTACTTCCCAGAGCAGCAGAGCATCACGATTTACCGTCGCAAGGGTGGATAAGCCGAGCCTGGTCGCGGAGGCAGTTCGCGCAACACGATCTTAATCGACTGGCGGAATGTGAAGAATGTCCAAAACTTCAAAAATCAACTATACAAAATTTCACGGGCTGGGCAACGACTTTCTTGTTACCAGCAACCGCACCATCACTGGAGATCCTGGACCGCTCGCGAAATCGATCTGCGAACGGCATACCGGGGTTGGTGCGGACGGTCTTCTTGTGATGCTGAAACCCCGCAGCACGAACAACCAGGCACGAGTCCGCTTCTTTAATGCGGATGGAGGCGAAGCCGAAATGTCCGGAAATGGCATCCGCTGCGCTGGAGCTTTCATAATGCGGAAGAACGCTCGTCGTCGCACCCTGCGGGTTGAAACGGCATCCGGGGTCAAGACTCTGGAATCGTTGTCATCCCAGGCGAAGCAAGGAAAGTGGACGTTCCGCGTCAACATGGGCAGGCCCATCCTTGAAGCGGAAAATATCCCCTTTGTTGCCGGGAGGCATACTTCGCCGGTGGTGGGTTATCCGATGGGTACAGCCAACGGGATTCTGGCGGCGACAGTCACTTCGATGGGCAATCCGCACTGCTCGATTTTTGTTGAGGACTTTTCAAACATCCCATGGGAGGATGTTGGCCGTGAAATCGAGAGCAGCCCGTTGTTCCCAAACAGAACCAACGTGGAATTCGTCCGGATCATTTCAAGAAAGGAGATCGAGGTCCGATATTGGGAGCGCGGAGTGGGGAAGACGCTGTCTTCCGGGACCGGGTCCTGTGGAGCGGTTGTGGCCTGTATTCTTAATGGGTTTACCGGGCGGGCAGTCAAGGTACGGACACTGGCGGGGACGCTTGAAGTTGCATGGCATGAGGATATGGAGGTGCTTCTTACGGGTCCT
>JAJYJL010000239.1 GCA_021789565.1 Acidobacteriota bacterium | reverse complement strand
GACGCCAGGTGCCGGAAATCAGGAACAAGAACGGCGAAAACCTTTTCCCTCGATTCACCACCTGGCGACAGCAGATTGACGGTAAATTCTGGTTTCCAACGTTCACGCTGGCGGATGACACTCTGTATTTCCCCACGGGCCCCGTCCACATTAAAGAGATCATCCGCTACACGGACTACAAGCAATTCCAGTCGAGTTCTGTGATCAAGGCTGTTCAGGCGATTGGACCCAACCAACCGAATCAGGCTCCGACCAATTCTCCGCCTGCTCCCGCTCCCTCCCCAAAGAAATAGGTTATTCGCATGGGTGGGGCTGCTCTGCTGGTAAAATCTACTCCATGAAAACATCAGGACTGAAGTGGCGAATCGTGCTGGTCCGTCCACGTAATCCCCTCAATATCGGCGCAGCGGCGCGTGCGATGGCCAACTTTGGTTTTGACGACCTGGTGGTCGTGGCGCCGTTTGATCCCGTATGGAGGGAAGCACGTTCGGCGGTCGGCGCCGGCCATGTCCTTGAATCCGCACGCATGGTAAATGGTCTTCTGGAAGCAATCGGGGATTGCAACTTCATTGTTGGAACGACTACGGGTTCTCGCAGAAATCTTGATCGTGATCCCGTCTCTCTGACCGAACTGACTTCAGGAGGTCAAAAACTGCCGTCGCGGTTGCGTGGTGCGTTGTTGTTTGGTTCAGAGAAGACGGGCTTGCTGAATGATCATCTGAGTTTTTGCAATCTGCTGGTTCGGATTCCCACAACGGCGCGTTGTCCTTCAATGAATCTGGGGCAATCGGTGGCGGTCTGTTGCTTTGAACTCGCGCGGGCCGCGGGATTTCCGCACGCAGCAACCACCGGACGTGTGCACTCATCGTTGCCAGCCAATATTCAATCGCTTGACCACGTGCTCGATCGGGCCACGAGACTCCTGGACCATGCGGGCTATTTCAAGCCCAAGGGAAGGCAGGCGCAGCTTCTGAAATTGCGGCGATTGGTACTGGATCTTGGATTAAGCAATCATGATGTGCGCGTGCTGGGCGGCATTCTGGCACAGTTGGAATGGAAAATGAAGTCGTGTTAGAGTCCGGTAAAGAAGGTCGTCCCGGCGGCCGGAATCAGTTTTCCGGAAGGGTGGGCTGCAGTTCGGCAACCGGCTCAAGGGGCCTCTCAAAAGCCGGGCGTGTTTGAGGATCTCGCCAGTTGTCGAGCAGCGCGATGTGTTGCACGCACTGAATCGTGCAGCGTGGCGCACAGGCCTTGAGGGTGTGATATTCGTGGTACAGATGCTGCTTCGTGTACTTATCCAGCGGAATGCCCGGATACCCCCGCTGCTGCGAGCAATAATGTACTAAGCCGTCTTCGCAGACGTAAAGGTAGCGGCTGCCGGCCCGGCACCGCCAGTCGCGCGAAATTCCTTGCGCAATGTATTCCTGGTAGCGGTTGAAACGTGAATAAGACTGTTTGCCCCAGCTCATGATGGTGCTGAAAATCGCCTGCTGCTCGGGGCTGAGCGGCCGAAGCTGTCCTTCGTGGTCATGGAGGACGCCGACCGTTGATGTGAACCCGAGATCGAGGGCCCGGCGGGCCACCGTGAGCGCGTCCTCAGGATTGCGCACGGCGCTGCCAAGAACGGAATTGATATTGACCTGAAAAATCGCGTGCTCCGCAAGCAGTTTCAACTTCTGGTCAAGCACTTTCAAGCTCTTTCTTGAGACGTCGTCGGGCTTGACGTTATCTATGCTGATCTGGAGATGCTCGAGCCCTGCATCGTTCAGGGATTCGATTCTTGCCTGTGTCAGAAGGTAACCGTTGGTGATCATACCCGCAATCATGCCTCTTACGCGGATATGCCTGATGATCTCTTCAAGTTGCGGGTGGAGCAGTGGTTCACCGCCGCTGATGGTGATGATACTTGTTCCCAGGTCAGCCAATCGGTCAAGCCGGCGAAACATGGTTTCGATGGGCAGAGGCTTGGAGAAATTGTCGTACTCATTGCAATAAGCGCACGCGAGGTTGCACCGCCGGATCGGGATGATGTGAGCAAGCACTGGATGGCGAGTTGAGAGCAGTGCATTCGCGATCATGTGCAGCTCGCGGAAACGTGTCCGAATGAATCGGGCTTTACGTTGAAGAGCAATTCTGTTCATGACAAATAAGCTTGAATATGAAATCCGCAAACTACAACAACCACGGTCTCCGATCTCCCGTGTCTTTCGTCAAACATGCTGCCTGGGATTGCAGAGCCGTCCTTTGTCCATTATCCCCTGTTGAATTATACGTATACGACATCAAGCCGTAATCTGCAACAGTTTCGTTCCCAAATGTGGATAGCGCTGGTCGAAGCGTAAAAATCGACCCTTCATCGGTGGGGAGCAGTCTTTTGTTTGCTGAAAATCGGGAGTCCTCTACATTCTGACTCTTCTCACGTCCTTTGGGGCTTGGATTCGGAAAGTAGAAGAAGGTAGATTGCGATTGACTTTGACCGAACTGTAACGGGCCACCGAGTAATCGCCGCCGGCCTCAAAGAACTTCTGCTGGACAGGCAACCACGACTCCTCGCTGATCCAGAGGTGGATTTTTGATAGTTGGGCCGCAACGCTACTATCGCGGGGCACCATCTCCAGAAGTGCTGTTGTATCTCCACCCAGTTGTTCTTCTTTCACGTACTTTACTTCATAGACCTTTTGCAGTTCCTTGGATTCGGTACCGAACCCAAGCAGAAGAAACTGCTGAATCAGGGACGAGTGCTTGCTGAGATCGAATTCCTCAATCTGGTTGATCCTCGGCTGGTAGATTTCTGCCTTGTTCTTCTTGAACAGGATGACCTTGGGCGCTGGTGTTTTGAAGGCAATCAGAATATCGGGTGACTTTGCGTTTCGGTAATACATCTGGCCCGACTCTGTGGCAAAGTCATTTACCAAAACCGTGACCTTGGTGTACTCAAGGTTCGCTGAGAGCGTTTTGAGATGTTTAGCGCTCTCGTTCATGTGAAAAAGGATTTGATCCAGGTCCAGCCGTTCCTTCTTGGTTTTTGCGGAAAGCGGCAGCACCCCTAGCACAAGAACTGCCAGAGTAAGGCCAATGATTTTCGACCTGTAACCTTGTATTGCCGTCATGTCCAATTGCACCTGAATATACGATTCGCAGGAGCGCAAAAGGGATGCGCCGTCAGCGTTGCACTTCTACCGTATATCCAAGAGTCACATCGCCCTTCCCAAGGATCGGCTTGACTGACTTTATAACAAAAGGAGGATTAACCCGTTGAAGGAGCAACTGATGCACTGCGTCGGCGGTCTGCATTACCCCAAGCGATTCCACCAGCCTCGCGTCCAATTGATAAACCCAAACCCGATCTGTGTGGCTGATTTCGACAATACCCTGAACGTGGCGCAAGTCACTCAACTGGAGCCTGGGACGATCATGGAACCAGTTGGTGGGCGTAAGAAAAATAAATGCCAGAATCATCACGCAAATGACGTCATACTGCCAGCTTCCCCGCTCATAGGACCAGAAAATCGCCTTCCTAATTACCAGCCTGGCTTTGGATCCTACTGAAGAGTTCGCGTAATCCTGAGCCCCCTGACGAAGGCTGGAATCAGATGATTTGCGGGACTCTATACCTGATGTCATACGACTTTACAACTGAGTGAAATCACTGACAAGACATATGGAATCAGTCGGATACGATCTGCCCATCGCGCATCCGGATAATCCTGTCAGCCACAGAAGCTGCTTCCGGGTTGTGGGTAATCATAAGTATTGTCTGCCGGAAGTCGCGGTTTAAGTTTCGCAACATGTTCAGCACAAGCTGGGAGTTTTCCGTGTCCAGGTTTCCAGTGGGCTCATCGGCAAGCAGAAGCTTGGGTTCGCAAACTACGGCGCGCGCAATAGCCACCCGCTGCTGTTCGCCCCCTGAAAGTGCAAAGGGTTTCCGGTCAAGTTTGTCTTTGATACCTAACATCTCCGCCACTGCTTCAAAACGGTGAGGATTGAAGCCGTCGCCCTGGATATGTTGAGCGATCGCGATATTGTGCCGGGCAGTCAGGGTTGGCAAGAGATTGTACCGCTGAAAAACGAAACCGATCTTGTGCCGGCGAAACTTGGTGCGCTGGGCGTCATTCATGCCTCTGAAATCGTTCCCATCCACAAGCACGCGCCCTCCGCTTGGCCGTGTCAATCCCCCCAGTACGTGCAACAAGGTTGACTTTCCGCACCCGGAAGGCCCCACGACTGCGAGAAATTCGCCCTCCTGAACAACAAGATCTACCCCCCGAAGCGCCGGAACATCAACTTTCCCGACCCGGTAGGTTTTTGTCAGGTTCTCGGTTGCAATAATCGGTTCCATACACCCAATTCGGTTTGTTTCTCTGGCTACTTCTTCAATCCCTGCCAGGAAGATCGATCCCATAATTATCCAAAACTTCCCTTATTCGTATGCCAGCGAATCCACCGGATCAAGCCGGGCTGCTCGGATTGCTGGATAAAAAGCGCCTAGCAATGAACCTGCTATGGCCAGCAGCCCTGCCCACAACGCCCAGTGTATGGTTAATTCAACGGTCAAAGTGGGGAACGTGGCTACGATGACTTTCCGTGCCAGCCACGTCCCGGCGTATCCAGAAATCACGCCGAGAATACTGAGCAGGCCGGCCTCTCGTAATATCACCCCTATGATATACCTTTTGCCTGCCCCCAGTGACTTTAAAATACCGATTTCCCGCGTTCTTTCGGTGATAGTCGTGTACATGGACAAGAAGATCACCATGAATCCGATACCAACGGCTACCGTAATCATGGCTGAGATAAAGGCATTCAACGCCGGAAGATCGTTCGAGGTCATCAGGGACATATACTCCTTCGTGGAATGGATCTGGTGTGTGGGAAGGAGTTGCTTGATGGCGGTTATGACGGACTGAGTATATCCCGGGTCCGTACACTTGATGTAGAAAATTGATGCCTTGTCATGCGCTCCCGTCAAATCCTGGGCTGTGGATAAGGGGATAAATATCCGTGCTCCCATTCCGTGTTCAACAATGCCGGAAACGCGGAAGTTGTTGTTCAATAAATTGATTGTCTCCCCGACTTTCACGTTATTCGACCGAGCATACCAGTCGTCCACAAGCATGTCATAGGGATGTTCGAAGGGTCCGCCTTTAAGGTAGATGAAGCCTCCGCTTACTTCCTTAAAGGTCGGCATATCAACGCCATAGATAAGATTAATGCCACCACGAGTATTGAGGAATAACAGCACAGGTGTGACCGCCAGAACATGGGGGATTTCGGCAAGACGATCGCCTACTTGGACGGGCATAGGAGCCTGGGTCAGTCCAAGGAACAAAGATGCTCCCGGAGGCTGCACCATGATATCTGCGCCAACGCCCTGGACCCGCCTGGCCGTTTCATGCAGCATGCCGTGAGTCATTCCCACGACGAGCATTACCATCCCCACCTCGATGGCCACCGCCAGCACGCTCACCAGCGTCCGGATCGGCCGGTGGAGAATATTCTCGAAGATCATCCTGTTAACCACGACGCACCTTGGCCTACTTGTTTCCCTTCAGTTCCACTAGCGTTGTGTTGGGAGGTCTCTTCAGCACGAACTTTTCCGGCGGAATGGGTTGATTGAAGGTAACCTTTTCCATCTTTATTGATAGCGTATAGTCTTCATCAGGGCGACTTAAAGTGATTTCAGCGGGATAGCGGATTCCTCCGAAGTCATGATAATCCGTGTAATGGATATCTTCGAGAAGATTTCCCTCCGGCCCAAAAAGCTGGAGACGCGAGATGCTCAAATTGCTGCGATCAAACCACACTCTCCGCTTTAGTGTTAAACCTCCGTCGCCCGCCTGTTTAACAACGTTGATAACATAATAAGACTGGCCTGTCGGCGTCAGGGTTACTTCATTGAAGAATTTCTCTCTTGCCTCGTCAATTGGCGGGACAAGCAAAGCGTCGAGGATATGCTCAGGGCGAAGGTTTTCGAGGGGCTTGTTTGCCGGTCCGTGGTAGCTATTGTCGCCCACGATGAACTTATTCTTTGGAGGAATGAAAACCCGGAACTGCTGACCGTCAGAAACCATATCGAAAATTTCAGTCTTCACAACGGGGGCTTGCCCAATGATGCGAATCGTGGAAGGCTTCTTCAGAAGGATAAAGCCACCCACGTTCTGGTACTCCTTGATGACTCCTGTATAAACAGACCCGGTTGTCGGCTTGAATTCAACAGTCGCCGTCAGCGTGTTTATGCGTTGGCTCCATGCATCAACCTCCTTGACAAGCTCCGCAACAGTTGCTTGCCTTGGGGGGGCTGAGACTTGCGGTGGAGGAACATGGATCGTACGTTTAACAGCACAGCTCCAACTTCCAACACCCAAGGTGAGGAGGGCCAGAACCACGCAGCAACGTCCGCTCAAATGCAGGAACTTCCGGCATGATTCACACAAACATACAGATTATCATACGCCTTGCCGACCGTCAATCTTTGTCGTTTGTTAAGGATGCGGGGAGCTGCTTGAACCCATGGCAAGGACGGACTTTTCTCGAATACCTCGAAACCTGCAGAGGTTTTTACTCGTTGTCAGGGATCGCCAAGGTCCATATCTTCATAGAGGGAAGGGCAAAATAAATGGGTTGGCTATCACGGAGGGCAGAGAGGGCTCTCGGTCACAAACGCAACCCGTCGTTACGCATTGGCCCTGGCCGGTTTGGTCGCAAAATACGTGCGGCTCTCTATCGTTGGCCCGGCGAGCGAGTCGGCCTCAACCTTTAAGAGGTTCGCCCCGACTCCGGTCAAAAGACTGACCACATCCTTCTCCCGTATGGATGTCATCCTCATCGGAAATAGTCCCATCCTCCGGTAGAGATCTGCTTTATTCCATCCGAGCCGTTTCAGTATCTGGTAGAGCCTTCTGCGAGGTTGAAGTCTGCGCCGCAAACCGATATAGCTGGGCAACTGAAAAACTAACAATCCTCCGGGCCGCACGACGCGATAAAGTTCGCGGATGAAGCATTCGACGAGTGACGGGCTTGGCAGATGCTGAAGAACGCGGGCTGTGTACACCAGATCGAAAGAATCGGAAGGGAGAGTGGACAAATCAGGGCGATCGTTCAAAAGAAATTCGCAATTGGGGAAAGAGCCATTAAGCTCACGCGCGATCGCAATCATTTTCTCGGAAATGTCCACTCCGCAGCAGTGTTGAAAGTACTTCGCCAACGCGCGTGTGAGCCTCCCCACTCCGCAACCGAAGTCGAGTGCCTGGCTCCTCGACAGTGGGAGACCGAGTCGATCCACTTTTTTAATCAGCGACTCGATTTCTTCTTCACCTGTTCGAAAAAACTCAGCTTTATCCCATCGGTTGTATTGTGTTTCCGGGCAAGTCAATATCGACCACAGGGGATCCAACTCGGCTAAGTCTTCCCAATCAACTCTGTGACTCGCAAGACGCCCCTTCGTCATTGGATGGCTCTCACTTGAGCTTGTCTCATAATGCCCTTATCCTCCTTCAGCCCCGTCGTGCCGAGCGCTTACCATCTTTGGTGGGTGCATCCAACTATTCGGTATGCAGATGATCTTGTCAACGATAAGCTCCGCAACTGAAACTCCCAGCACGCTGAATTGGTCACGCGAAGCCAAAGTGGTCCGTAATCTTCCTTTGCACAGAACACTGCCGACCGGGAATCCCCTTTAGCAATGCTGCCAAGCCGCGTTCAGAGTGCATCCGGATTCAGGCCTGATCCGATGCTGCGAGCCAGAAGTTCGTTCCAGCGCTCGCGAAAAACATTCAGCGAGAATTCATGTTCAATCGTGTCGCGGGCGCACTTCCCGAGCCTATGAGCAAGGTCGTGATCGGCCAGGAGCTGTTTCGCGCACTCGACTGCCTCCGATACATTTTCCACAAGGAAGCCGTTTTCGCCGTTCCGGATTGGGGTCGAGGGATGTTTCAGAGAAATCACGGGCATCCCCGATGCCATTGCTTCCAACAAGGCCAGATTGTAGCCTGCCTCGGGTTCACGAGTAAGGTTCAGGTATGCGCGGTAACGACGGTAGAACGACCGCAACTCATCCCAGTTTCTCGAAGGACGACATTCGGGGATATTGGGATTCACTCCGACTATGTTTACGGGGACCTGCTTTCGAATCTCCATGAGTTCATCGAAAGCAAAATGCTCCCGTTTGAGTCCGTTACCGACTACAAGAAGGGACGCTTCTGTGCCCTCGTAAGCATCCATTTCTTCCAGCGGTATACCCTGGTCGATCGTTGTGCCTTCCAAACCCCAGTCGGACCGAGCATAGGGAGAAATGAATACGACTTGCATCAATCCGAGGCTGACCAGAGGTCGTAAGGAGAGGATGGAGTACAACTGCTTTGCAAATCTGCGAACGCGGCTGCGACTGAAGCCTCCGCGGGCTCTTCTACCATGGATGACCTGAAAGTAAGGCTTTCGGTATCGAAGACAGTAAGGAAGAAACATCCGCAAATCGCGCCGGATATCGTGGCCGATCACCACGTCGAATTTAGGGAAATTCCGGCGGGCGTATGCCCAATCAACGAGCTCAAAATTGGCGGGCAGAGGGCGATTATGTTGCTCCCAATCAGCGAGAACAAACCATTGATGTCCTATGTTTGACAAATTGTAGAGATAGCCAGTGTGCCGGTTAACACTAAGGATTTTAAGGCTTCGGAGATTCCCCATATTGTTTTTCAGAGCTGTAAACGGCGGGAGTTACATTCAGCGGGCGTGCCCGACCGGCTCACCGATTTCGTTATCTTTGCATACGTCGCGAAATAACCGCTCATAGGAGGCAACGACTTTCGCAGGCTCGAAGTCAGTTACTCGGCGAAGCGCCTCTGCTGTCAGCCGATTCCGAAGGTCGGTGTCGGTAAGCAGGGTCACAATTGCTTGTGCCAGGGCGCCTTCATCGCCCACAGGGACAAGGATTCCACATCTTCCCGCTC
>JAJYJL010000238.1 GCA_021789565.1 Acidobacteriota bacterium | reverse complement strand
ACAAATCATCGCTTTACACGCTCTTCAGCCTGAACCAGATCACCGGCCCTATCACCAATCCCGACCAGACAGCCATCGATCCGAGTTTTGCCATCAAGTATTTCGACCACCAGCGGAACGCAGGATTGAAGTACACGCACATCTGGTCGCCGAACATGACTTCTACCACTTCCGTGGGGTATATCCGCAGCACCCCGTTTTTCCCCTCCATTAACCATACACAGGCGGCAATTACTTTTAGCGACGCGTTGTATGAGCCGTTTAATTCCGCCGACGGATCTATAACCGGATCTTACGGAAACCTGTTTCAGTTTAAGCACGACATGACCGATGCGCACGGCGCACACACTTTTAAGTGGGGTGCGGAGATACGTCTTAACCGGGACTCCACTGTCTGGGGTGTGAATCCGAATGGACTCTACACTTTTGGCGGCGGGACGGCGTATTCGCCAGTGGCCATAACTTCGGCGAGCGGCCAGCATGATCTGCAGCCGGGCGATCCCTTGCCGGATTCTCTGACCGGTTTGCTGACCGCGACACCTTATCTCTACACCGTTAGCGCTATCTCAGATATTACTCCGGGCGGAGATCGTTTTGACGAGGCAGCCGAGCGTCGCCAGGCTTACAATTTCTATTTTCAGGACAGTTGGAAAGCCACATCACGCCTGGCCGTTAACTACGGCCTGCGGTATGAAGTCGACAGCCGCATTGGTGAAGGCCACAAGCGAAGTTCCCAACCGCTGTTTGTGGATGCAAGCGGCGCCAGTGTGCCTTTCTGGGCGCCTGGGGCTCAACAGATCTTTGTGGTGAATCCTCAGCCTCCTTACAACATGGACTGGACCGGCTGGGCGCCACGCCTCTCGCTCGACTTTCGCCTGAGCAACCACACCGTTCTGCATGCCGGCGGCGCCATCACGACGCTTCTCACGAACCTGTGGCAGGACAACTTCCTGACGGGCAACATTCCATATCTTTTCACGCCGTATGTTTCCGCCCAGCCGGGCTTCCCGGTGCCGTTCAGCAATACTGTGACAAAGGTGCAAGTGCCTTCTGTTTATACCCCAGACGGGCAGCCGGTTTTCCCGACAGGGAACACTGCTGACGTTGCGCCCAACACGCAGATTGACATTCAGCGGTTCCAGAACGATCTGGCTGCGCTGACTCCCGGAGGCCAGGTTCAGTTGCTTTCAACATTCGGGATCGAGAAAAATTTTCGGAACGGTTATATCGAAACTTATACGGCGGGGATTGACCATGATTTCGGAGATGTGAAGCTGAGCGCCAATTATGTGGCCACCGCCGGCGTGCACCTTGCCAGCATTTTTTCTCCAAACAGTTACAGCGGCGCATTGCCCAGCTTTGCTCCGTTTGCCCGATTCAACTCGTCGGGGCAGGCCATAGGTGGATTTGGATCCGAAACGCTGATGACAACCCGTTCGCACTCCACTTACCAGTCATTGCAAACAAGCCTGAGCAAGAATTCCTCGCGGTGGGGGCTGGGGTTCCAGGCCACCTATACGTATTCCAAGTCGCTCGACGACTCAAGCTCAGCCCTTGGCAATCTGTCCGGAGGGCCCGGTGTCATTCTTCAGACTTTGCCACAGGACCCCTGGAATCCCGGTGCAGATAAGGGACCTTCCAACTTTGATGTGACCCACATTTTCGCACTGAGCCTGATTCAGGCGCTTCCCGTTAATCGGGTGAGTTTTCTGCAACCGCTGGGGAAACATGTGACGGAGGGATGGCAGCTTCTGAATATTACGACCCTGATGACAGGCTTACCCTTTACCGTGTACTCCGGGATACAGCAAACCGGCGTGGGGACGGCAGGCGCAGACCGTCCCGACCAGATTGCTCAGCCCAGCTTTTCGACCAGCCGGACAGTTCGGGAAGATTACTTCGGGCGCGGCGCGAATAATGCCTCTTTCTTCAGCATCCCAATCA
This sequence comes from Acidobacteriota bacterium, assembly GCA_021789565.1. The sequence continues at coordinate 7,048 of JAJYJL010000238.1, read as the reverse complement.
ACGTTCCCGGAGGCACTGGCCCGAATCAGGGCGTCTTTGGGTCTCTTGGCCGTAACACGTTCAGGGGGCCTGCCTATTCCAACTTCGATGTTGCCTTGATAAAGGATACGTCGTTTGGACGAAGAGGAAACGCGGAACTGGGAATCCTTCAGTTTCGCGCCGAGTTCTTCAATGTGTTAAATCTTGTTAACTTTGCCGTCCCTTCCAATACATTGCGCGGCAGCGGTTTTGGGCTTATCAGCAGAACCGCGGGAACCTCACGCCAGATCCAGTTTTCGCTTCGGTTGATTTACTGACTTCGAAATCAAATTTCGCCCCAGACTGAATGGTCTGGCCGTGTCTTGCGTTACCGGCGGGGCCGGGAAAGGCGTTTTTCCTTTTTGGGCCGCAGTCCTCGACTGCCGGTGCTGCAGATCTCAATGGAAACCCCAGGCAAGGACCGCAGGGCCTTCAAGCGGATCCTTCTTTACAAGCACGGGCTCCCACTCGACGGCGGGGCAGTTCAGGTTTGGAAGGGCCCCGCATCTTCGAATGACTTTGCGCTAACCCCTCAAAAGTCATAAAGATCACATTTTTTTCGTCGGTCGCCGGGCGTGGTGACGAAATTTCGTCAGCTTGGCGAAATGGTGTCATTCTTTGCATTGCGGCTGGAGGCACCCCTTTGACTTATCTGATAAAACTACATCGGTTATTGGTGCTCCAGTTTGGAGCGCGAATTGCCATGCCATAAACCATCAGAACCCAGAGGAGAAACTTTTCCATGCAGGCGGGAAGGATCGCTATAGTGTCTGGCAGGGATGCAGGAATCTCTTCTTTCGAGCGGACCAACATGTGTACGCAGTGGCTGGCTGTCAATGCTGGCGCTGAGGGGGGCTGCGGAACACAAAATGTTACCAACTGGTCACTTTCCTTGTTCGGAGTAGCGGTCAGGTACTCAAGTTCTACCCCGTTTCTCCCGATTTGATGACTTTGGGGCTGGCAACTTAACAGCTCCGTCCATACGAATGATGGTGTGAATTTTCGCGGCAAAATGGGGCCCAAAGCCATGGCGTCAGGATAAGCGCCGGCCCCCTTGATTCGAACCCAACGTCACAAAACAGGATTATAGGGCCGGGAACGATCATCCCCGGAATTGGCAGGCTGAATACTTAATACTTGGTTGCAGATCATGTCTGGCTCAATATGTGGTATTTACTATTGTGATAATTTGCCTGACAGCATACCCGTCGTTTGAGTTAGACTCTTGCGCTTAAAAAGCAAGATTGGCAAGCCTTATGAGCTTGGAGGTGGGGGGTGCGGACCCAGATCGTTCGCCATTTTATCTGGGTCTAACCGGCAGTTCCTGCAGGCCCACGCAAAGGGTTTAAGATCAGGGCGACCTTCTCAATCGCTGCTGAGTCGACCAATAAGCTAGAGCGGACGCGAAGGGGAAAGGGTGCCGTGAGTTCTGCCATCGATATATTTCTGCTTGCTCAGAACCGACTTCTTCTAGAAGCTCTCACGAGGATCCTGCGCAAAAGGGTCGAGTTTGAAGTCGTCCATGCAGCCTCGTATACGTCCGAGACGCTGAGTATGATCACCGGCTCGGGATGCGAAGTCCTGGTAGCCGATTCTTCAGTAACGGCAATCTTCGGCTTCCAGTTGATTCATGATGCTGTCGATGCTGTGCCGGGACTGAAAGTTTTGATGATCGGCATGGATGAAGACGAGGCGGAGTTTCTGAAGGCCGTTACAGCCGGAGCAGCAGGGTTCGTTTTGAAGGATGCCTCGGCCCTGGATGTAGTATCAGCAATCCGCGCTATTACACGTGATGAGGCCGTATGCCCTCCGCGTCTTTGCCTTTCGCTTTTCCGCTACATTGCAAGTTCCCGGACTGGCTTGCCCAATGTGCGAGTGAAATCCCAGTTGGGATTGTCTCGCCGCCAGCAGCAACTGGTGCCTTTGCTTGCCCAGGGCCTTACCAACAAAGAAATTGCTTCGCAACTCCATCTTTCTGAGCAGACCGTGAAGAACCACGTTCATCGCATGTTACAGAAAGTTGGGGCTGATGACCGTCTTTCCGTGGTGGAGATGGTCAGGGTCAATCAGATTTTTCTATAAATCCCAAAAAAGTTTCTCCATGTATTCAGGCTATTTCCCCCGGTCTTACCTTAGACCGGAATTGGTACTTTGAAGGCATTGAGTACCAATGCAGGTCTAACGGTGCTGACGCTGCCTGGGAGCCTCTCCTTTGAACCTTACTCTTTTTGGGGTGGCCTTCCGATAATGAAATGGTTATGGGAGAGCCGCATGAGAAGAAACGTACGGGTCCTAGTTGCCAACCGGCCCAGACTGATTCGAGAGCTCATCCTGGCCACGATCACTGACCAGCCGGACATTGAGGTGGTTGGAGAAGTTAAGAATGAGGCAGACCTCCTTCCCATTGTGGAGGAGCAGCGGCCGGACTTTCTGATTGTGGCGCTTGACAGCCCGCAATCCCGGCCGCCGGTCTGTGACGTGCTGCTGTCAAAGTTTCCGGATATGAAGATCCTGGCTCTGGCGCCGGAGCATAACAGCAGCGTTTTCTACTGGGCCTCGATCGACATTCATTCTTTTAATGTGGAAGCTTCTGAAGAAGGCATTCTCGGCGTGCTCCGAGGTCCAGGACGGCGGGCAGGAGGCTATCAATGAATTTAGTTTATAGCTCCAGGCGATGGTTTCCGGGCGGGCACGCATTCTTTGTGAGGGCAGCGGCTCTGCTGCTGGCGTTGCTGGCATTGAGCTCGTTGCTGATGCCGCAGGAACAGGGGCAAGCCCGACCAGCGGCCCGGCCGCAAACCCAACAGCAACTGTTGCAGCTTGGGCAAGCGGAACAGGGTTACGGGCAGGCGCCTTTATCCAGCCTCGCCCTGCAAAACCTGAACTATGTGGCCGCCTCCGCGCGGGACATCGAAGCCGTATTGACTGACCAGCCGGGGCTGCTGGTGGAACTGCAGAACTGGGTGGCGCGCGACGCCACCGACCATGGGCAGATGGTGGACGAACGACAAATGAGCCAGGATGGAATCTTTGGCCGCCTTGAACGCGACCGGAAATTTCGATCTGTGGCAACAAGCATCCTGCAGCGCTACGGATACCTGACGCCAGAAGTCAATCCCAAATCGCAAGTGGGGCAGCAGCAACAGATTCAATTTCTGGCGGAACAGAAGCGGCTCCAGGAAGAGCCCTCGCGCCAGTCCCCGCCTGCTTACTATCAGTTGCCTGCCCAGGTGTACCCCGCTTACGTCCCGCAACCGGGGGCTAATCCGCCGGTGAGAAGGTATCCGGAGAACCGGCAGGCGCCCTCTGCCCCTGAGTGGGGACCCGCGCCGGGTGCGCCATTGAATCAGCCGGCGCCGAATAATCCCAGTGGCCAGCTTTTGAACCTGCAGGAAGCGAGCCTGGGCGGCGGGGCCGGCCTGGGTCTGGATGGCGGTTCCTCCGGGCCTGTACAGGGCGAGGGCCTGATGGCTTCCGCTAATTACCCATCGCCCTTGACCACGCAACTGGAAAGCAACAACAGCCACGCTCGAATGGAAGAGCAACTTCAGGAACAAGGGCCACAATCGCCGGGACCCCCACAGGGAACTCTGGCACGGCCCTGGCAAACCTTGCCGTACTATCGTCAGACTGGGCAAAGTTACCAGGAAGTGTCACCCCGGCCGGCTGTTGTTCACCGGGCCAATCCGTATTCGGACATCCCTTCACTCTATGACCTTTACGAGCAGGTTTCATCTCATTCGCCCGCGCTCGAACGTTTTGGGTTGGATGTCTTTCAGAATGCTCCCGCGGACACCACTGAACTTCCCATGGACCTTCCGGCTGGGCCGAGTTACGTGGTCGGCCCCGGTGACGGCTTGACCATCAACCTGTGGGGAAGTGTGGCCTCACGCATGTACCGCGTGGTTGACCGTGAGGGCCGCCTGTCGCTTCCGGAAGTCGGGCCTCTGATGGTGAGCGGCGAAACGATGGGTCATGTGCAGGAGAAGGTGCAGCAGGCGCTACGGACACAGTTTCGTGACGTTTCTGCCGATGTATCTCTCGCGCGGCTTCGCACTGTTCGGGTTTACGTAGTGGGTGAGGTCAAGTATCCCGGCGCGTACGACATCAGTTCGCTCTCGACCCCGCTGAACGCCCTGTTTGCCGCTGGTGGCCCCACGCAGGATGGCTCCCTGAGGACGGTCAAGCACTACCGCGGCAAGGAATTGGTCCAGAACGTCGATCTTTATGACCTGCTGCTGCACGGCGTCCGTTCAGATCTGGTACGGCTGGAGAACGGTGACACGATCCTGGTTCCGCCGGTCGGTCCGGAAGTCAAGGTGGAAGGGACAGTGCGGCGGCCGGCCATTTATGAGCTGCATGGAGAAACAACGCTGGCGCAGGTCCTTCAACTGGCCGGCGGGATTCTTCCTACGGCCGCCCTGCGGCACATTGAAGTCCAGCGCGTGGTGGCGCATGAAAAGCGGACGATGTTGAGCTTGAACATCCAGGACCCGAAAGGCTCGGCGGAGATTAACCAGCAACTCCAGTCCTTCGCCGTTCACGACGGCGATGTCATCCGTATTTTCCCCATCGCGCCCTACAACCAGGATTCCGTCTACCTTGAAGGACACGTGCTGCGGCCCGGCCGCTATTCCTATCACCCCGGAATGCGGCTGAGCGATCTGATTTCGTCCTATTCCGATCTGCTGCCGGAGCCTGCAACCCATTATGCGGAAATCATCCGCCTGAATCCTCCCGACGATGCCCCCAGCGTGGAAAGTTTCGACCTGGCCGCGGCGATGACTCAGCCCGGCTCGTCTCCGAAACTCGACCCGCTGGATACAGTGCGGATCTTCAGCCGGTTTGATTTCCACTATGCGCCGGCCGTGACGGTAGGTGGCGACGTGCGGATGCCGGGCACTTACCAGACATCCGGCGTAGTACGTGTGCGGGATGCAATCTACCAGGCGGGAGGCGTGGCGCCAGACGCGTATCTCGATTCGGCCCAGCTGGTGCGCAACCTGCCCGACGGCAAGCTGAAAATCATGAGTATCAACCTGCGAGCGGCGTTGGACGGAGACCCGCTGCAAAACGTATTGCTCGAATCGCGTGACAGAATTCTGGTGCAACGGAACCCTCTGAAAGCTGATCCGCCCAGTGTTTACGTGGAAGGGCAGGTCGAACGGCCAGGGCGATTTCCTCTGACGGCAAACCTGCACGTCAGCGACCTGGTGGGGCTGGCCGGCGGACTGAAGCGAAGCGCCGACCGGCAAACGGCCGACCTGACCAGTTACAGTGTCAGCGGCTCCAACCCTGGAACGGCTGAACATCAACAAATCAAGCTGGAGGCGGCGCTTCGGCAAATCCCCAATCAGGACCCCTTGCTGGCGGACGGAGACGTTCTGACGATCAAGGAAGTTCCCGGCTGGAATGATGTCGGGGCGTCAATCACAATACGCGGTGAAGTCGTGCATCCCGGAACCTACGGAATCTCTCCCGGGGAGCGCCTGAGTTCCGTGCTGGAACGGGCCGGCGGGTTCCTGCCGACGGCTTATCCTCAGGCCGCGGTGCTCGAACGGCTTGAGGTAAAAACGCTGCAGGAAAAGAGCCGGAATGAACTCATCCAGGAAATCCAGCAAAACGCCACGAAGGTGAAAGTCTCTCTCAACGAAACCGCGGCGGACCGGGCCTCATTGCAAACTGCGGCGCTGCAGCAACAGAAACAGATCCTGGAGGCCCTGCGCAACGCCCCAATTACGGGCCGGCTGGTCGTTCATCTGGATAACAACCTGCGTTCGTTCGCCAACTCAATTGATGACATTCGGATGCGCGCGGGCGACACCCTCTCTGTGCCCAAGCGTCCCGATTTCGTTATTGTCACCGGTCAGGTCTATAACTCGAATGCCATTACCTACGAAACGGGCAGGTCGGCCGGATGGTACTTGACACGGGCCGGCGGCGTCACAGGATTGGGCAACAAGAAGGCCATCTTTATTGTTCGGTCAAATGGATCGGTAATCAGCGGCGGCAGGAGCATGTGGTGGCGTGGGGATGTGCTTTCAACCCGGGTCGGGCCCGGCGACACTATCGTGGTCCCGGAAAAACCAATCGGCGGTTCAACACTTTGGAAGAACCTAATTCAGATCAGCCAGGTGGCATCCTCGGCCGCCATCGCCGCCGCAGTTGCCACTCGCTGAAAACCAGGGAGCTCATTTGCAGAAAACAGTCATTGCTATGTGCGTGGTCTTGATGACATCAGCGACAGTTCCAGCACAGACAAACCCCCGCGGTATGGGAGTTTCCTCCCAGGTGTCCCCGTCTGTCCGCCAGTATCCGCGGACGGATTGGTGGGGACATCGCAAGAAGAGCGAGAGCGAATTTTCTCCAAACTCCGGTGAATACCAGAACGGGCTCGGCCTTCCCCTGGTCAGGCACATCGCCGGCGACCAGAGGTCCATCTGGAGCAGCCCCTTTCATCTGCGTCTGCGCGACGCCAACTGGCTGGTGCCACTGGGTGGCCTGGCGGCTGCTCTGCTGGTTACGGACACTTCGGCCAGCCGCAGCCTCGCCAACTCTCCCGGCCGGGCCAGCCAGAGCCGCACGTTTTCGAATATGGGCGCCGCCGCCCTGATCGGCACGGCGGGCGGCATGTACCTGTGGGGCAAACTCAGTCACAACGAGCACATGCGCGAGACGGGCTTGCTGAGCGGTGAGGCAGCGATTGACAGTTACCTGGCCACGGCCGCCGTCAAGAGCGCCGCCGGCAGGGAACGTCCTTATGTCAGCAACGCCGAAGGGCAGTTCCGGCGGGGAGGGAATTCGTTTCCATCAGAGCACTCGGCGGCGGCATGGTCGACAGCGGGAATCCTGGCGCATGAATATCCGGGTCCTCTCACCAAGCTGTTTGCCTACGGTCTGGCCGGCGCCATCAGCGCTTCGCGCGTGACCGGCCAGGAACATTTTCCTGCTGATGTCGTGGTCGGCAGCGTTATTGGTTATCTGGTCGCTCAGCATGTTTACCAGGCGCACCACAATCCTGAAATCTGGG
>JAJYJL010000237.1 GCA_021789565.1 Acidobacteriota bacterium | reverse complement strand
ACCTGCGCAGGGGCTGAAGCCCATTAACAAATTCGTGGCGGCATCGTGATGGCACGACTAAAGTCGTGCCCTTTCGCGAAGACGACCCACGCAGGGGCTGAAGCCCATTAACAAGTGCGTGGCGGCATGATGACGGCACGAATAAAGTCGCGCCGTTTCGCAAAAGCAATTCACGAATGAACTCGTGCCTCAATAAGATGCGAACCCATTTCCAAGAGGACCCATGCTCCCGCGTCTGATGCGGGGCGCGGACCTCTGTCTGCCCTTGCGGTCCAGGGGTTCCCGGCTGGCGCTGATTCTGCTGGCGGCCATCCCGGGCCTGCTGCTCGGCTGGCAGGCGGCCCGCATTGCCCTGGCGGCGAGATGGGCGAGGAGCCTTGACGCTGCCGGCCTGCGGCGGGCCATGGCGCTCGATCCCGGTAACGCTGACTACCCTCATCGGCTGGGACTGCTCGATGCCTATTCGCTCGGCCACGCGGACCTTCCTGATGCCATCCGGTATCTCGAGCGAGCGACGCGGTTGAACCCGCGCAAGGCGCAGTATTGGTCTGACCTGGCCGAAGTTTGTGACAGCACGGGCGACGCCGCCTGCGCCAATCGGGCGGTGGAGCGCGCATTGCAGTTGAGCCCGGCCACGCCGCGCTTTGAGTGGAAAGCGGCAAACCATTTCATCCAGGAGGGCCGCGTCGGCGAAGCCCTCAGGCGTTTCCGCCGCCTGCTGGCGCTTGACCCTGCCTACGCGCAGCCGGTGTTTCAGGTTTGCCTTCGCGTGCTAGGCAGCCCGCAAACTGTCTACCAGCAGGTCCTCTCCGCAGGCAGCCTGCCCCGGCTGCAACTGGCTTTTTTGGATTTTGCGAGCGCCCAGGGCGACACCGAATTTGCCAGTAAGGTCTGGCAACAGATTTCATCCCAAGGCATCGCCTGCAATTTCGCGGAGGCGAGGCCTTACGTGGAAAGTCTGTTCGCTTCAGGCCACGTGGGGCAGGCGGCGGCCGTGTGGCGCCAGCTTGAACGGGCCGGGGTGATCCCGTGGTCCGCGGATGGCGGTGGCAACCTGGTTTACAACGGGCGCTTTGATCACACTCCCCTGGGCGCGGGTTTTGACTGGCAGGCCCGCAACCTTCCCTACGTGGAAACGGATTTTGGCGATCCCTCGGCTTTTCGCGGTTCGCGCTGCCTGCGGGTGGATTACGCTGCGGGCAGAAACCTGGAATCGGAGCCTGTCTACGAATTCGTGCCCGTCGTGCCGGGCCGCGCCTACCGCCTGACGGCCGAGGTGCGGACGGAAAGCATCACTTCCGCAAGCGGCCCGCGGCTGCGCGTGACAGACCCGGAGTGCTCCGCCTGCCTGAACGTTGCAACCGGGACCACCGTGGGAACAACTCCCTGGCACACGCTGGCCCTGGACTTTGCCGCCGGCCCCCATACGCGGGTGGTCCGGCTGGCCGTGTGGCGGGCGCGCAGCCGCACCTTTCCCATGGAGATCAGCGGCAGCTTTTGGCTGGATGACGTGTCCATCACCCCGCTGAATTCATCGCCGAAAGAAACAGCTTCAGCCAACTGACCATGGCCACGCCGGCTGTTACGACAACGAGGTTGCCGATCGCGACAGAATTGCCGGAGGCGCGCCGCGAAACCCGCTCCCTCGCCTTTTCCTTGGCGCGGCGGGGGCTGATGGCCGTCCTGCTGGCTGCGCCGCTGGCTTTTGGCGCCGTCGAGCCCTGGGCCTGGGCAGCCTTGCTGTCCGCTTCCTTTGTCCTGCTGACGCTGTGGACCATCGGCAGCGCGCGGCAGGGCGAGCTGAAGGTCCGCCTCTCGCCGCTCTACCTGCCGGCAGGCCTGTTTCTGGCGCTGGCCGTCGCGCAACTCTGCGCCGGCGCCACCCTGGACGCCTACGCCACGCGGGAATCCATCCTCAAGCTGGTGATGGCGCTGGTCATCTTCTTTGTCGCCGGGCAGGTGTTTGCGCGCGCGCCAGGCAATGCGTGGAAGGAACTGGGCCTCTTCGTCACGCTCTATGCTTTTGCGCTGGGACTGTTTGCCATCCTGCAGTTCTTTTCCGGCCACAACCTTATCTATTGGAGCGTCAGAAGCCCTGGCTGGACCTTTGGCCCTTACGTCAATCACAACGACTACGCGGGGCTGATGGAGATGCTGGTCCCGGTCGCCGCGGGTTACGCCCTCTCGCGCCCGCGCCCGGACCACCGGCGCGCCCTGCTGGCCTTCGCCCTCCCGCTGCCGGTGGCCTCGGCGCTGCTGTCCGGTTCGCGCGGAGGCTTTGTCTCCCTGCTGGTTGAGGCGCTGGTGTTCGGATGGATTCTCTGGCGGCGCTCCGGCGGGAGCGGGAGCCGGGTGAGAGCGATGCTGCCCATGGGATTGGCCGCCGCCGCCCTGCTCTTTTTCTGGATGGCGCCGAACCGCGTGGTCAGGCGGCTCGAAGCCCTGGCCACCGCTACCCGCGCGACGCGAATCACTCTGGAGCAGCGCGAGCTTGCCGCCCGTGATACTTTGCGCATTTTCCGCGACTATCCGTGGCTCGGAATCGGCCTGGGCAGCTTTAATACGGCCTTTTCGCAGTACCGGAGCTTTCCCACCGATCTCGGATGGGCCCACGCCCATAACGACTACGCCGAGGCCCTGGCGGAAACAGGCCTTGCGGGCGGCGCGCTGATCGCGCTCGCGCTGGCAATGTTTTTCGGGCTTACGTTCAGAGACCTCCCTGCCGGGCGGCGCGATGCGGCCGGTTGGATTCGGCTGGGCGCGGCGGTGGGGTGCTGCGGCCTGCTGGTCCATAGCCTGGTGGACTTCAACCTGCACATTCCCGCCAACGCCCTGTGGTTTGCTGTGTGCGTGGCGCTGGCCACCGCGGGCCGCCAGGAGCGGCGGGATATATCAGTTATGTAGGCTAGGTATGGGCAGTTTAGGGCGCGGAATGGGACGTTTGGGATTTTGATCAGAAATTTTCTGAAAATTGTAATTTATTGAAAACAATTATTTTATTTAATTTATTTACTATCAAGATTTTGATTTTTCAAAAATGTGTCCAATTTTGGCACATCGTGTAAAATTTTCCGATTGGAGGACGCTTTCAAAATTCTAGCCCCTTTTTCGCCAACTTCCGGCCCTGAAAGCCGGCCCCGCATGACGCGCCTCCGGCGGCTCTTTTCGAGCATCGGAGCTTCCTACCTGCGCTTTGCCGTGACCTCGGCCTGCTCGCTGGCCGCCGTGCCCATCTATCTCCACTTTCTCGGCAAGGAGCAGTACGGGCTCTGGCTCACGCTGCTGAGTGTGCTGATGCCCCTTTCCCTGATGAGCATTGGCTTCCCCACGGTCAGCCAGAACCTGCTGGCTGAAGCCCGGGCGCGCGATGACTGGCAGACGGCGAACCGCGTCCTCAGCACCAGCTTTATCTTCCTCTGCGTTGCGGCGGTTTTGGCCTGCCTGCTGATGGCGATGGGGCTGCGCCTGGGCGTCGTGCAGGCGCTGTTGAAAACGCGGCCCGCCTCGGCGGCTTCCGTTGTGCCGGCGCTGGTGATTGCCTTGGCCGGCTTCGCTCTTGGCCAGCCTTTGCAGGTTTTTCGGCTGGCGTTCCGGGCGTTCGAGCGCGTCGACCTTGAGCAGTACGGGCTTGCCGCACTCAGTGCCGCCAATCTTCTCCTCACCGCGCTGGTGCTTTGGGCGGGGGAGGGAATCGCCGGCGTGGCGGCGGTTTACGCGTTTCTGCAGGTGGCCGCGGGCGTTGTTTTCTTTGCCGCGCTCACCCGCAAGTTCAAGCGCCTGCGCTTTTCCCTGCGGCACTTTTCCCTTACGCTCGCGCGCGGGATGCTGCCGCCGGGCTTCCACTTTTTCGTGGTTTCGGTTTCCGGGGTCCTGATGTGGGGGATTGACAATCTGGTGATTGCCGGCGTGATGGGCGTTGCGTACGTCACAGCCTTTGCCATAGCCTCGCGCCTCACCTCGCTGCTGCGCGGGCTTATCGCACTGCCGTTTTCCACCAGCGGTCCCACCATCACGGCACTCAGCGCGGAGGGCGGGGAAGCGCCGCTTCGCCGGCTGTACTTTCTCTCCACGCGGCTGGCTTTTTCCGCGGCCGTCCTATTTGCCGTGGAGCTTGGGTTCTTCGGCCGCGATTTTATCCGGCTGTGGGCGGGCCGCGCGGTGGTGGTGGACGGCGCCACGTTCATGGCGCTGGACGCGGTGCTGGTGGTGAATGTCCTTCAGCAACCCGCCTATGCTTTCATCATCGCCACCACTCGCCACCGGATTTTTTCCTGGCTCAGCCTGCTGGAAGGCGCGGCGAACCTGGTGTTGTCATTGTGGTGGGTGCATCGCTGGGGAGTGCTGGGCGTGGCGCTGGGGACGCTGGTTCCGCAGGCGTTGATTTCCGGCGTTTACCTGCTTCGGGCGGGGGCGCGGATGAACGGCTTTGCCTTCGCAGAACTCTGGAAAGCGAACCTGCGGCCGCTGGCTCTTCCGGCTGCAGCTTCGGTGGCGGCAGCATTTTTCCTCCGGGATTTTTCCGCAACCTGGCTCGAGTGGGCGCTTTCCACCGGCCTCACGCTGCTGGTCTTCGCGCTCACGTGCTGGGTGACTTCCACTTCCGAGGAAGAGCGCGGAATCCTGGCCGCGGCGCTGCGGGCGGCCTGACGTGGCTGCTGCTGAAGCCGCATCAAATGGGCCGGCTTTTCGGCACGCGTAACCTCGTGTCCTTCGCAAAAACAATCCACGAATCGGTTGTTGTGAAAGGAGGGCTGAATGAATGACCATCCTTCCATCTCGGTGATTGTTCCCACCTACCATCGCGAGGACCCTTTGATGGACTGTCTCGAGTCGTTGATGGCGCAGGAGTATGCGGGGCGAATGGAAATCATTGTGGTGGAGCAGGGCCGGCGGCGCCCCCACGAAGTGCTGAACTTTTTCTTCTTCCTGCACCGCCGGAGGATCACTCGAATGAAGCAGCAGGAGCCCAACCTTCCCATGGCGCGAAACGCGGGCTCGGCGATAGCGCGGAACGAGCTTCTGATTTTTGTTGATGACGACATGGTGCTGCCGCCGGGCACGGTGGACCGGCTGGCCGGCGCTGTCCCGCCGGGTTCGCGCCGCGCCGTGGCGGGGCTTCCCATTTCCGACCGGGCGCCGGAGAGTTCGTTCACGGATTATGCGCGCCTTTATGGAGAGCGGATTCGAGACGCAGCGTCGGGCCTGATCGAACATACTTTCTACATCCCCTCTCCTTTTTGCATTCCGGAGCAACTGTACCGGGGTTTGGGCGGCTTCGATGAAGACCTGGGCAGGTTAAGTCCCACCGCTTATGGGGAGGACAGGGAGTTCTGGCAGCGGGCCGGCCGGTCGGGCGTGCGGCTCTTTATTGATCCTGCCGTCCGGGTCTTGCACCGCGACCACCTGGAGGGCGGATGTGGTTCGCGCCGGACAGACCCCGGGCTGGCCCTCAAATACCACATGAAGAGCATGGCCTATATCCGCATCAAGCAACATGGCCGGCTGGGCGCGGGCGGCTGGCTTCAACTGGCGCGGGGTTTTGTTGTCAACCGTGAGATCCTGCGAAACCGCCCCGGCCAGGTCGGTCGAAATTTTATGGCCGCCCGGAAGGCCGTGGATGAGGTCCGGACTTTTATGGCCGGGCGCGGCGCGGGGCGAAAGGGCCCCGATTTGTCGGGACTGAAAGACGGCCCGTCATATTTTCACGGGCGTCAGTACGCTGAGTCAGGCCGGCAGGACCAACGAAGAAAGGCCAGCGGCTAAAGCCGCCTCAAATGGGCACGCCTAACGGCACGACTGAAGTCGTGCCCTTTCCCAGGAACACCCCCAGGCTCTGTTGGGACGCACAGGCATCAATGAGATGGGAATGTCCCTTCGCAAAAACAAATCATGCCTGCGGTAAAAACCAGATGAAGATTCTCGTGGTGGGTCCGCAATTTCCGGACTCTTTTGCGCGGAACATCGTAGTGACTCTCGATCGGATGGGCCACCAGGTGACGGGCGCCGAGGGCGTGCGGACGCGCCACCACGGGAACAGGCTTGCGAACGGGTTCTGGAACTACCTGCCGAAAGCCTTTCCGTGGTTTGAGAAAAGGTTTTTTCATCAAGTTGTCCGGACCGCAGCGGCCGTCCGGCCCGGCCTGGTGCTGGTGACCTGCGGCGGCGTGCCTCCGGAAGTTGTGAGCGAATTGAAGCGGGTATCGGGCGCGAAAGTCGTTTGCTGGTACACCGACCCCGTGACCAATCTCTATCGTCACTACCTGCTGGCCTCGGACTTCGATTTCGTTTTTCTGAAGGAACCTTTTCTGGTCCGCGTGGCGCGGGACAAGCTGGGCCTCAACGCCTTCTATCTGCCGGAGTGCTGCAACCCGGCGTGGCACCGTCCCATCGACCTGAACGCAGGTGACCGCAAGAAGTATGGCTGCGATCTGGCGGCGCAGGGAAGCCTGCACTATTACCGGGCGCGGATGCTGGAAGCTTTTGCGGATTACGACCTGAAAATCTGGGGCCACAACTGTCCCGCCTGGCTGGATTCGCCGGTGAAAAAGCGCTACCCCAACTTGTTTATCGCTGAGGTCGAGAAGGCCAGGGCGTTCGGGTCGGCAAAGATCGTGATCAATACACTGCAGTGCGCGGAAATCGAAGGGGTCAACTGCACGCTGTTCGAGGCCGCGGGATGCGGAGCTTTCCAGATTGCCGACTGGAAGCCGGCGCTGCCGGAACTGTTTGAGCCCGAGCGCGAAATCGTGACCTTCCGGACGCGCCGGGAACTGAAAGAGAAAGTGGATTACTACCTGGCGCGTCCGGAAGAGCGGCGGGAGATTGCCGCGCGCGCCTGCGCCCGCGCCCATCGGGAACACACCTACGAAAAACGGCTCGAAGAAATGTTTGAGGTGATGGGCCTTGCCGGGAAAGAGCGTGAGTTTATCCCGCCTTGCGGGACCGTAACGGCTCAGGGGCTGAAGCCCCTGAAAATATGAGGCCTATGGATGTCGGAGCTAAAGCTCCGACCCCCTGGGGAAAAGCTCCGGGACTAGATGTGAAATTAGGAGGCCGGACCTTCAGGTCCGACAAACAAGGGCCGAAAAGCAAAAGGGCTTCAGCCCCTGAAAATATGAGGCCAGCGGATGTCGGAGCCAAATCTCCGACCCCCTAACAGCGTGACCCATGTCCAATTCTTCCCTGCACCTTCCAGCCTCGCAAGCGGAAAGCCCGCCGGTAATGCCGGCGCAGCTTCTTGTGCTGTTGTTTGTTTCGGTGGCAGCCGTGGTGTGGGGCGCGTTCCTGTTTCTGGGGACGCGGGGAGTGCAATTTGAGCAGTACCTGCTACTGCTGGGTTTTTTCGGGCTGGCCTCGGCCCTCTTCATTTTTTTCCGGGTGCGGGAAAACCAAATCGGGGTCTTCTATCTTCCGGTGTTTCTGACGCTCCTGATCTTTTTCCGGTTCGGGGTGGCGCCGGCAGCCTGCTTTCTGGATGACAGAAACCTGAGTCCCGAGTTTGGCGGCCAGTACGGATTCCTGCTGCGGGCGCTGGAGTACGTCATGATCGGCATGCTGGCCTTTTGGGCGGGAGCGGTTTCTGTGGCACGGGCATCTTGCCCGTGTGTTGCAGGCCCCACGGCCGGGACTGCCGTGCCACGGCCGGACCGCGCGGACCGAATCAGAAAACAAGACTGTCCCCGATCATCCGTCCTGGCCTGGGCACCGGTAGTTTACGCGGGCGTTTTTGCAATCAAATTGTATCTGCTTCACGCGCACCTTTACGCCTACGTGGGCACCTGGAAGGCCTATTACGCCAACCTTCCTCTGTTGCAGGTGCTGGGAACCGCCGCCAGCCTTGGAGGCGCCGGGGTCCTGGCTTTTGTGACGATCGAAAGATGCTTTCACCCTTCCGATATGTCCAGCCGCCTGCTCTTCTGGGTGGTCCTGATGTCGGAGGTTGCCTGGGGGCTCGCCTCCGGCATGAAAGCCCGCGCCCTGCAGCCGTTCATCATCGTGGCGATCATCTCATCGTTGATCGAACGGAGGTTCAGGAAGCGATGGGTGGCCGTGGCGCTGCTGGGCCTGGTGGCCGTCTATCCTTTCTCAAACAACTACCGCCGGCTGGTTCGGGATGAAGGCGGACTGTCCAGCCCGGGATCCGTGGTCTCAACGGGACTTCGGGCTTTCACCCAGACCCAGGCCTCTGCAAGCAGCGCCTCCACTTGGGCCCGGAGCGGATGGCAAATGTCCGTGAAACGCCTGGACATGCTAACCAGCGTGGGGCTGGTGCTGTGGCTGGGACCGAGGGCCCGGCTCCTGCAGGGGAAAGAACGCTGGTGGATGCTGCCTTACTATCCTTTTATTCCCCGCTTCATCTGGCCCTCCAAGCCCGTGCTGGACAAGGGGCTGAGGTTCAGCGTGGCAACCGGATCGGTTGCCACATCGTCGATGGCCATCACCTATCCCGGCGATCTGTATACGCTCTTCGGGCTGCCGGGAATTGTGCTGGGGATGTTTCTTCTGGGGTTGGTGTGCCAGGCGCTGACCAACACCATCACCGGCAGGCCCGACAAACGCCGCCTGTTTGTCTACGCTGCCATGTTCATGTCCGTCAGCCGCCTGGAAACGGACGCCTTCAGTTATCTGACCAGCCTGATAAAAACTTTTGTCATGCTCAGCGTGGTTGCGCTGGTGATCTACGGCCCGCCGCGCCATGCAACAGAAGCGCACGCCGCGCAAGAGGCGAGACAGCCATGCGAGTCCTGATTCTGACGCCGGACATCTATACGCGAGGCGGCATTGCCCGCTATACGGCCACGCTGGCGTTGGCTCTGGGAGACCTGATCGGCCCCGCCAACGTTCAGGTGCTGCCGCTGCTGGGCGTTGCCGGCGGAAATGAAAACTTCCCCCGCTGCGGCATTTTCAATCCCATCGCTGGCCGGCCGAGCGCTGCGGCCAAATTCCGGTTTGCCTGGAAGGCGCTGCGATTGGGGCTCGGCCGCTACGATCTGGTGATCGCAACA
>JAJYJL010000236.1 GCA_021789565.1 Acidobacteriota bacterium | reverse complement strand
TGATGTGATATAAGGGTCGTCTGCTGGATAGACGTAGCCATCGTTCCACAGAGATGTGGTCCACGTCCCATCGTCGCCAGCGGCTTGAAAGAAACTCTGGCCTTGGGCTTGGAACTCCTCGAATGTTTGATCGTTTACGTCCGGTTGAGACGGCACCCATGTCCACGAGGAACTCAATTGATAGTCCAGCTGCCCATTGTAGCCACTTGCCATCGCATTCAGAATTGCTGCATCGGTGGATCCCACATACATCACCAACCTGGAGAGACCCGGAGCCATGCCAATTGCCTGCGTCATATCGATCGTCTGTTCCAAATCGTCGCAATTTTGTGAATACACGCAACTCGTGCTGGTTCCGTCGGTCGAGTACAACACTATCGGAACGTTATTGGTCTGGCCAACATTGCTGAAATAAGCACTGAGATCGCTCAAATCTGTCCCGCGGTATTCCAGTAATCCCAGGGACTGGCCACTTCCTGTAAGAGTTCCTCCGTAGTATGCTGCTCTCATGTCGCTTCCCAAGAACGAGCTAGAAGGACCGGAGCCAACACTGGCATTGGAGGAACCCGACGATGCCGTATTTTTTGAAAGGGTGGCGGGATGCGGAAGCGAATAGTTGTCTAGGCCTGCGATGTGCCACAGGGGCACATCGCAGGCTTACCGACGGCTCCCGGTCAGGTGAGAAGAAGCTGCGCTTTTCTGTCGGATGCTGATAGGCTTTCATCGTTATGTTCAAGGCTGCATTGACTTGTCCCACGGTTCCGGTGATGGGTACGAGCATGTGATTCGCCGGGATCTCGCCAACGGAAAGCCCGTTAGATTTGGCCCAATTGACCACGGCCTGGTAGTCGTCCGCTGTGGGCCCAAACTGTGCGGTAAATTGGGCCACACTGAGGAAATGGCGATATTCTGGGCTTGTTGGATCGTAAAGCCGTTGCAGTAGATCAGTCAGCTGAGTCTGGTTCCGCAGCGGAAGCATAATAGCAAGCTGCATGTGTTGTGCGGTGGGGAGCGCACCGATTAACTTCGCTTCGCCATTGATGACCACGTCCCGGACGTGATGGGTGGGCAGGTGTTGCAGATTTACTTGCGCCTGAGCCGGAGCGGCTGCAAGCAGAAACGATATGACGGCAAAGCAGGAAACCAAGGCCGATATCCTGCCAGAAATTTTATGCAAATCGGACTGTGTCATCGCGTTCCATCCATACGCGGCATTGAATGCCGCTGTGAATAAGCCAAAACAGGTTCTGCGGAACAACCGCAGAACACGCAACGTGCAAGTTGGCTGCAGACAGGAGCGCCCCGGTGCGTGACCGCACCATAGCTGGAGCGCACCTATCGCGTCCAAGAAACAATCAGGCTGTTCGGGGTCTTGCTTTCCGGGCAGTCTTGGAAGTCAGCTTGCCCATTTCGTAAGGAAAGAACGCAGGATTCCGGGAAAACGCTGAAACCAAGGGCAAACTGCAGCTTTCGATCAGAGCGCTGAAACTAGCTACTCTGAAACAGGAGTTATCATACTCCGATAGCTTCGGGTGTCAAGATGAAAATGATGGAACCTTCCGTCATGCTATTGCATTGTTACACAGGTAACACGTCGTCAGGATGGTCACTGTTTTCATACATAGCTCAATGACGAGATTTTTCGGTTCAGCATTAAGGAACCTCTGAAGCACTCCCCGATCCACGACTGATGCGGATAGTGTGGAGAGAAGGGGAAGATCGCGGATGCGTCAGATGAGTTTGGCCCAGCAAGCGGAGTTTCAGCGGTTTGCGAAGAAGTCGCGGCGGGAGCGGTTTCTTGAGGAGATGGACGCAGTGATGCCGTGGGGCGAACTTGTGTCGCTGGTAGAGCCGCACTATCCCAAGGGTGAGCAGGGCCGCAAGCCTGTGGGTCTGGGGATCATGCTTCGGCTGTACTTTGTGCAGCACTGGTTTGCGTTGTCGGACCCAGGGGCGGAGGACGCCCTCTACGATTCGGCCGCGCTTCGTCGCTTCGTGGGCATTGATCTGGGCCGGGCTGCGGCGCCGGACGAAACCACGATCCTCAACTTCCGCCACTTACTTGAAGCCCACGATTTATGCGGCCAGATGCTGGACACGGTCAACTTATTTCTTGCCAGCCGCGGCATCCGCATCACTACCGGCACGATCGTCGACGCGACGATTATCCAGGCGCCGTCTTCGACCAAGAACGAGAAGAAGGAGCGCGATCCGGAAATGCACCAGACGCGCAAGGGAAACCAGTGGTACTTCGGCATGAAGGCGCATATCGGCGTGGACTCGAAAGAGGGCCTCGTGCACTCAGTTTGCTCGACGGCGGCCTCGGTCTCCGATGTGCACATGCTGCCGGATCTGTTGCACGGCGGCGAAAAGAAAGTCTGGGGCGATGGCGGCTATCAAGGCCAAACGGAGCAGATCCACGAGGCGGCGCCCGCGGCACAGGACATGACCTCGCGACGCGTAAAGACCAAGACTGGCGTGGATGAAGTAGAGAAGCGCAAAAACCGTACCAAGGCACGCGTGCGAGCCAAGGTGGAGTGGCCCTTCCGGGTCCTGAAGCGCGTTTTCGGCTTCGTGAAGGTACGCTATCGCGGCTTGAAGAAGAATCACGAGTGGCTGTGCGCGGCCTTCGCGCTGGTCAATCTCTACCACAACCGCAAGCGGCTGGCGAAGCTGAATCAACGGCTGGCCCCACAAGGGGCGTAGTGTGTCCGCCGGAGCCGATAGAGGCCTCCGGCGGACAAAAACAATCGCTCAATCATCGCAAGAAGACTAACTCTGAACCGATCCTGAAAAGTTCGGCCACGGCCCTTCATAACTCGGCGTTGTTCAGAGGTTCCTTAATGCCTGGTACGGAAACTTTATGCGGCGGAAGCCTCTATACTCTCCAGCGTCTTGCGGTAATTCCAAGGCATTCAGGCGTACGGATGGCTGGCTATTTCCATAGAGTGCCGCTGCACGCGGTCAGATATTCGAACGGACTGGCGCCGATCAGCTCGCAGGTAGGATCAGGCTCATGAACAGGTCGCCGACGCGAGCGCCGCTCTCGTTCTTATAGTAGAGTACATCTCCCAGGTTAGCGGACGGCGCGCCTGTTGATGCCGTTGCCTGAAGGCGAGGGTTTCAACCCTACCAGACTGGGACAGTGAACATAGAACGCAGAATCGGTAGCTTCTTGCTTATCACTTCTCATAGATGACCGAATAGTACCGCGCCGGCGCCTGATACCAGATGACCGGCGCGTAGCCCACGAAGCAGTGGGAGCAGGCTGGGGTTGACTGGTCGGCGATTTCGATTGGTCGCGCCAGCGTGTCGCCGTGAACCCTGGTCCCGATTAGCAGGAAGCCATTCGTGGGGTCTCCACCAAAGGCGGTGAGAATGTATCCCTGACCGGCGAGCGTTTGTGCGCCCGATTCGATTTCCTGCTGATTTGTCGCGGTCATCACCGCAGAGTCATATACAGTCGTTGTATCTCCCTGCCAGCCATACGACAGCAGGTTAGCTTGACCGTTGGCGTCGAAAGAGGCGGCGGTCACGACCCGGCTCGCGGCCGCATCGGCAGCAACTGTCGACTCAACTGCGCCGGGCGAGACAATCTCGCGTCTCATGTCGAAGGCTCCGTCCTGCTCGGTGGTTTGTATCCAGGCTATGGCATAAGCGTTGTATGCGGGCTGAAAATCCAGAGACGTAATTACGTTGTTGGATGCGTCCGGCGGCTCCGGGATTGAGACCAGGCTGGAGGTCAGGTCTGAGCTGAAATTCGCGTACTGTCCGCCATAATAGTATGTGTTCAGCCCCGATTGCCCTGCAGGCAAGGGCGTTGTGAAGAACCCCCAATAGCATTCAACTGTCGGCGATGAGGGACTTTGAAAGCAATTGCCATTGTCGCCGATTGTGGGTGGCGACCCGACCGAGTTCTCGAACCATTGAGCCTGGTAGTTATAAAAGCCCGATGTGGATCCCTCCAGACTTTGTTCCGCCTCTGCAGGCGAGCCGACCTCCTGAAAGCGCAGATCTCCTGCTTTCGGTGAACGAGGACCGACGGTGAGAATCGCAACATCGCTCGTGACGGAATTCACGCTATTGCTGACGGAGACAGTAAATTTTGCTCCGTTATCGCTGGCAGCTACGTCAGGAGTAGAGTAGGAAGCGCCGGTTGCGCCCGTGATCGGCGTTGCATTCTCGCTCCACTGATAGGTCAGGGGAGCAGTACCGCTGGCAGCTACGGTGAACATCGCAGCCTGACCGAGAGGTACTGATTGGCTTGCCGGCTGAGCGGAGATGACGACGGCCTGGCTGGGAGCCGGTGCGGAATTCACGCCGGAGCCGCATCCCGAGATTTGAGCGACCCCTGCGCAGATTGCAGCAAAGCAACGAAAGGCATTCGATAGATACATCCTGCTTCCCATTCCGTCCAGCCTTTTCATGCACATCGGTGCGCCATTTGCAGGTCTTCTCCCGTTACTTTGGGTGAGATTCGCTGTAGGCCGAACTGTCAACCAAAAATTTGCCCTCATCTTCGTCTACAGTTTCCAACCCGAGAGATATACCACCTTCAGCCGGATACAGAAGGCGCACACGCACATAATAAACCTGGCCAGAGTTCATCATGATCCGGCGCAATGCGATCGAGTTTTCGGAGCGCAATTTAGTCCATTGTCCGCTGACGCAGAGATGGTGAGTCCCGGGTCGAAGCTTCAAGCGAATATAGGAGCGGCCCTGGTTGGCTCCCACCCATCGTCCGTCAACGCCAAACCTCGTGATGAGCGACGAGTTGGCTGGAACTTGTTCCTGAACGTCCTGAACGACGTAGACCAGGCTCTCTTCGCCCGCGGACTCTGGAGACGGGCTTCCCGCTCCGTCTTTCAGGCGCACGTCCAACGTCACGTCGCGAGGCCCGCAAGATTGCGCTACTTCCGAGAAGGACCAGGAGTTCCGAGATTTCGCGGGCTCGGATCCGAGGCAGGAAAGGCATGTTAGCCCTGTCAACCCCACAACGGCTGTCCATCTCGAATTTCGTATGCTGAATACATTCATTTGAATTACTTCTCTCCGAGAACTTCCGAAGGCTGCGATCTCTGGCGCGTTTCGCGCAGCGCCAGAGATCAAATTGACTTGTGCAGCAGTGGAGATGCATCAGATGATTACGTCATCGAGACATCTTGTCACTGACACTGACCGTTGTCCGATACGTCTTGAAAAACGAAGGTGTGATATACGGTATCGTAGAAAACATTCACCGTCTCATAGCAATCGAGTGTAGTCGTTTCGATTGCATAATTCATCATGTTGGTGTATCCGTTGATTAACCCACTGCTTTCGCTATTAGTCCATTCCCAGGAATTGCCGTTAGCGAATGAGCCGATGCCATAGTCCACTTTCCAGCTATAGTTGACACCATACTGCACGCTCTCCTGGTATGTTTGAGTAGCCATATATTGGTCGGCTAATGATCCAGTGTTTATAGGATAGTTGCAAGTTGGGCAGGTTGGACCATCAAGACTTTCTGTCTGTTGAAGCGAGCTTCCTTGAGCAGCTGGTACAGGCAAGTAGCGACATGAAGCACTGGACGGTGGGGCGGGTAGCTCTCCACAAGTACCACTACCGGATGTATCTACGTTCAATGGACTCTCTGTTTGGCTGTAGTTAATAAGAGGATCCTGCGCGACGATCCCGGCAAAGTCCGAGGAGTGGCATCCGCACTGGTCCGTTTGGGTACACGTGAAACTCTGGTACTCCGCAACGTTAAGATTCGCGCAGATCGCCGCCAGTCCCGGAAGATCTTTATTCCCAGTAGCCGAATCATACTGAGGCTCCAGCTCAGCTGGCAGGACGTTAGGAACATTATTGCTACCCTGCATGTCTTGTGCATATGCGATAACCTGATCGACTGGCTCAGGTTGGCCGTTTGTTCCATCTTGCGTTCCCATGCTGTACACAACAGAGCCTTGTCCAGTCGGAGTTAGACTGACAGCAGGATTCAGCCAGACTAAGAACATATCCTCGCCATGATTGATGGGATTGGTCTGCGACGCGTTTGCAACGCCCGCTCCCTGCGAAAATGTATCGGTGACTGCTGAACTCTGGCCGGTTGTTGTGGCGTCATTAAAGGTGATGTTGAGCGTACCGCCCAAACCCAGAAAATTTCCTCCCGATTGGTATGTGATCGATGATCCGGAGGTGAAGTTGCTACCGATCGAAGTGCGGCTACCATCCGTGGTGGAGTTCACAAAACCGCTCTGGCCCTTATTCCCAGGTGTGTCGTAAACAATCGACGTCACCTTGTACGCAGGATAAACAATACTTGTCGGTGCAGCCAAAACACTCACTTGGCCCTCGGGGTAGAAACAGTATGGACCAAATGCGCCAAGACAAGCGTAAATCACGCCGTAGGCGGTATAGGTATGACCCTGGCTCGGCACGAAAGAGCTGGATTCATAGGTTGAACCGGGGACTCCGGTTTGGGAGACAAAACTTCCGTTGTCGTATAACTCGAGATCCACTCCAAAAATAGTATATGGGCCGCTATTCTGGGTCGCCGACGCGGTGGCGGTAAGCTGAGAGGAGTTTCCTGATATACAAACGGTTTCTTCAATGGTGACGGTACCACTGTTGTCAAAACTGATCGTGCCACTCGTGCAGTAGTCTACCGTTTGACCTCGAGCCGGAGTGGGCGCGATAGACAGCATAGTCAAGCCGCAGACGACCGCAAGTATCCATGCCGGAAGTCGGTACAACTTCCTGACTGTTTTCATTTCTGAGCCGCCTTTCCGCTGCTTGCTTCTGGGGCCGCAGCCGAGATGTTCTGTGGGGCGAAGAAAGCCGCCATGAACTTCTCTAGCGATACCTTGTTTTGTGCCGACAGTTCGATTGAGAGATTGTAGACTTCGTTGTTGATGTAGCTTTCGCGCTGCGCGATCAGAGCCTGCGCCTGATTGGCGCTTTCAGGGACATTCCGAAGCGACCTTAACTGCTCCTCAATTGGCTCGAGTTCAGCTGCCAGCCGCTGCGAAGCGGTGCGGATGGGAGCATAGTCGGCGTCGGAAAAGCGGAGCTTGATTTGCAGGTCGTTACGCAAAGCTAGGCCGTTCTGGTTTTGCGCCGTGAGTTTTGCTGCGAAAGCGTCGCGATCGCTCTGGTGAATGAGGAAATGCCAGTAGAGGTGCGGCAGGGGCACAGGCTGTAGCTGAGAAGCTGTGCTGGGTTGGCTTTGAGATTGCTGCCCGATTGCCTGATGCATGCTTGCGCATGGCAGGAAGAGCAGCACCAAAACGAGAAGTGGCACAAGTGAACGCCGCGGGGCTGATATTGGGTTCATTGCCAAGTGCTCCTTTCAGTTTTCCAGTAGTCAAACACTCACGCAAAACACCACCGACGTTTCTTCTCCGACGGTAAGTGCTATTCACGATGAACTGACGAGGCGCTATTACCTCAGGAAGAATCGCAGCTATGTTTCCCCTTACTGCCGAAAAAGTCGAATGAAAAATGCGCACGTTCCGAAGGTAACCTGACGTTTATTTAGAGAAGAGTCAACAACCTGTAACAGGGCGCTACATCGCGGCCATCTCGCTCAACATATACAATCTGATGCTGTACGACATGGCAACAAAAGTCTGGCGGACTTTGGCCTCTCAGCGCGTGGCAGAGCCAGTTGGGTCGCATACTGAGAGGTATAGATATTTCACTAACTATGTCCAGAAGGACAGGGCGAGTTACCGAGTTAGCGGTCAGATGGCATCGCGGAGAAAATTGTCGATCTGGTGGACGTCCATTCCGCAGTTGACTATAACTTTACTGGACTGATGCCGGACGATGAGCCGCTCGTGAAAGTGCGTATTTGCACGACGAACCTATATGCTCTGCAGCTTGATGAGGAGTAGAGTATTGACAACGACCATCGGTTCCTGAAGTGACCAGATGTCGGCGTTTTATGGGTTGCTGCAGCATTACCCTGACCCTTCGAGCCAGTCACGGAGACGAGCCACAGCGGACTTTCCTGCGCCCAACAAAAAATGCTTGACGTGTACGGTATAACCGTACATACTGGATTCATGAAAGGATGACATGCAACTTGTCGACTTCCGCCACAAAGGGCTAAGACGACTCCACGAAGATGCGAGTGCCAAGGGAGTTCTGTCCGCGATGGTTGACAAGCTACGCAAGCTTCTGTTCGCCCTTGAAACCGCCGAGACACTTGAGCAACTCGGCCGCTATCCGGGTTGGAAGCTGCATTCGCTTAAAGGTGACCTGAAAGGATTCTGGAGCCTGACGGTCACAGGAAACTGGCGGCTGATTTTCCGTTATGACGAGCGGACAAACACCGCCAGCGACATTGACTTGATCGATTACCATTAGGAGCTTCTAATGCCCATGAAGAATCCGCCCCATCCGGGCGACCTTATCAAAACCGAGATCGTCGAAGCACTCGACCTTAGCGTGTCGAAAGCGGCAGAGATCTTGAAAGTGCGACGCGCTACACTCTCCGACCTCCTGCGCGGCAAGGCCGCGCTGACGCCGGAAATGGCCCTGCGCATCGAAAAGGCTTTCGGCCCGGACATGAACCATCTTCTCAATATGCAACTTGCCTACGACGTGGCGAAAACACGGGAGCGCGCGCGGGACATCTCGATCAAGCGATATGTTCCGGCCTGAAGGCGGCGAGTGAAAATCGTCGCTGAGTGATGGCATTGAAGAGAACGGTGTGGCTGGTCTGGACTCGACGCAATTGGTGCTGATAAAACCATCCTCCGCGGCTCGATGATGGTTGAAACTGGAGCCCGTTTCGGAGCCCATTGTGTGCCGAATGGGCTCCAAGAGCGTCACTCGGCTCCGTGTAAGTCGTTGAAAAACATGGCACTCCAAGGGGTACGGTCCGCCTGTTAACCGAAGGGTTGTAGGTTCGAGTCCTACCTGAGGAGCCAATATCCTTAATCTATCCAACACAAAATAAAGTCCTTAATATCCAGCCAGAACCTCCGATACCGGCAGAAATGCCAGCAGAAAATCGG